>JALRBG010000114.1 GCA_023257855.1 Pseudomonadales bacterium
TGCGCCCCAGTAGGACATGTTGCCCCAGGGCAGCACGTAACCCATGAAGCCTTCGGCCATCAATGCCAGGAAGATGGTCATGCCGAAGATCCAGATCAGCTCGCGCGGTTTGCGGTAGGAACCGTACATCAGGGCGCGGAACATGTGCAGGTAGACCACGGCGAAGAACGCAGAGGCGCCAGTGGAATGCATGTAGCGCAGAATCCAGCCAAAATCGATGTCGCGCATGATGTACTCGACGGAGGCAAAGGCGCCGTCGGCGCTGGGCACGTAGTTCATGGTGAGCCAGATGCCGGTCAGCAGCTGGTTAACCAGCACCACGGTAGCGATGATGCCGAACACGTACCAGACGTTGAAGTTCTTCGGCGCATAATACTTGGTCATGTGCTTTTCGATTGTCTTGGTTACAGGCAACCGGGCATCGATCCAGGCCATCAGGCCATTCTTGTTCTTGGCATCCATTGCGGAGGAATTGCTATCAAATTCAGACATCAGGAATTTTCTCCATCCAGGCCGACGACCACGACATTGTCACTCTCATAAAAATGTGGCGGGACAACGAGGTTGTCGGGGGCCGGTACACCGCTGTAGACACGACCGGCCAGGTCAAACTTGGAGCCGTGGCACGGACAGAAAAAGCCACCGGTCCAGTCGGAGTCATAGTCCTGGGGCTGCACTTCTGGAGCCATCAGGGGAGCACAACCCAGGTGGGTGCACAAACCGACCATGACCATGATCTCGGGACGGATTGAGCGGAATTCGTTCTGGCAGTATTCGGGCTGCTGGCCGGCTTCTTCGGATTCCGGGTCGGCCAGGTGGTCCGTGCGGGTACGCAGGTTTTCCAGGGCTTCCTCTTCACGACGGAAGACATAGACCGGCTTGCCACGCCATTCCGGCATGGGACCCAGCAACTGGCCCGGGGAAAGGCGGCTGATATCGATGGTGATCGGAGCACCGGCGGCGAGCGCCCTGGCGCTCGGGTTCCAGGATCCGACGAAAGGTACTGCGGCACCTGCGGCGCCAGCGGCACCAACAAGAGTGGTGCTGCCAATAAGGAATCTTCTGCGTTTTTGATTTACGGCATGAGCTGTGCCATCACTCACTGGGATGTTCTCCTATTACTAAGCCGATTTGAGCCTTCAGGCCAACAAGTAAGCCGACGGGGGACCGGTTTTTTGGATGCAATAAACGGAGCGCGCATACTACTAAATCGAGCCGATTTTTTCAAGGTAAACAGGGCGCTCGGCGGTCTGCAGGCCAGTAATTCCGCGGCTTTGGCAGCCACAAAAAAACGCCGGGACCTTTCGGTACCGGCGTTCTTCGTATGCGGTATGTCGCAGCTTAACGCTTGGAGTACTGCGGACGCTTGCGCGCCTTGCGCAGGCCCACTTTCTTGCGTTCCACTTCCCTGGCGTCGCGGGTGACGAAACCGGCCTTGCGCAGGGGGCTGCGGTTCTCTTCGTTGTACTCGATGAGGGCGCGGGTGATGCCGTGACGAATGGCACCGGCCTGGCCGAAGCTACCGCCGCCTGAAACACGCACGTTCACGTCAAACTTGTCACCGAGTTCCAGCAGTTCCAGCGGCTGGCGCACGATCATGCGGGCCACTTCACGACCGAAAAAGGTGTCAATGCTGCGCTCATTGATGGTGATGTTGCCGTTACCGGCAGTCAGGAAGACCCTGGCTGTGGAGGTTTTGCGACGTCCGGTTCCGTAGTATTGGGTAGCTGCCATGTTGTGTCTCTTTGCGGTCTTTTTGCGGTCTAACTATATGCTATATGCTGTGAATTCGGTGCTTGAACCAGATCAGGCCAGGTTCAGCTGCGCCGGGTTCTGGGCGCCGTGGGGGTGCTGGGCACCGGCGTATACCTTCAGCTTCCTCTGCATGTCGCGGCTCAGCGGCGTGCGCGGCATCATGCCCTTGACGGCCAGCTTGATCACCTCTTCGGGAGCACGCTGGATCATTTCATTGAAGGTGAAGGATTTCAGGCCGCCCGGGAACTGGGTGTGGTGGTGGTACATCTTGTCGGTCGCCTTGTTGCCGGTGACATGGACCTTTTCCGCATTGACCACGACGATGTAATCGCCGGTGTCCACGTGCGGGGTGTACTCGGGCTTGTGCTTGCCACGCAGACGATGGGCTATCTCCGCGGCCAGTCGGCCCAGAGTTTTTCCTTCTGCATCAACAACATACCAGTTGTTCTGTGCAGTTTCCTTGTTTGCTGAAATCGTCTTCATCGCGTTTTCCAAAAATGCCTGATTCTGTGCCTTGTTCTTTGCTTTTCCCGGGGTTCTGATGGTCCCGGAAAGAGGGAGCGCGAATTCTACCGATGAGGACTGCCTGATTCAAGTATTCCGTGGCTTTTTTTGGCCTGTACACGCACTGCCCGGCCCCCTCCCCGGGACTCCGGTACGCCCTCTTTCGGGGCGTGCCTCAGGCGTCCGGCTGGTGCTCGCGGGCCAGGTAGGCCTTGGACTGCATTTCCAGGAGCCGGGAACGGGTCCGGGTAAAGGGAAATGCCAGGTCCTCGCCCTGGTACAGTGCCTCAAGGGGGGCCGCAGCAGACAGCACCAGTTTCACATTCTGGTCGTAGAATTCATCCACCAGGGTAATGAAGCGCCTGGCCTGGTCCTCCATGAAAGCGTCAAACACCGGCACGCCCGAAACCAACACCGTATGGAAAAGCTGGGATATCTCGATATAGTCGGCGGCGCTGCGGGGCCCGTCGCAGATGTCGGCAAATTCAAACCAGGCGATCCCCTCCGCCCAGCAGCTGGTGGAGATATCGCGGCCGAGAATCTCCAGAACAAGCCCCGCTTCGGTCACCATGCCCCGGCTCAGGTTGTCAAAACAGGCCTGCATGGCACTGGCGCTTTCGGCATCCAGGGGAAAATGATAAATGCCGGCATTTTCCAGGGTACGCAGGCGGTAATCTGTGCCGCCGTCCATGTTCATCACCCGGGTATGCTGCTCCAGCAGGGCGATCGCTGGCAGGAATTTCTGTCTTTGCAGCCCGCGCTCGTATAGCTTCGCGGGCAAGATGTTGGACGTTGTCACCAGCACCATGCCGTTGTCGAACAGGGCCTCGAGCAGGTTGCCCAGGATCATGGCGTCGCCTATATCGGTGACGAAAAACTCGTCGAAACACAGCACATCGGCACGGGCGCAGATTTCGTCTGCCACCAGTGCCAGCGGATTCTTCTGCCCGCGATGGGTATACAGCCCGCGATGTACTGTCTGCATGAAGCGGTGAAAGTGCATGCGCAACTTGCGCTCGCCCGGCAGGCAATGGAAGAAGATATCCATCAGGTAGGTCTTGCCGCGGCCAACGCCTCCCCAGAGATAGAGTCCCTTCAACGCTTTCAGCGGCCTCTTGTCCTGTCTGCCGCCGCTCAGCAGTGACTGAAGGAAACCAGAGGGTCTTTGCCAGTAGCCCACCAGTTGGTGATAGAGAAGGTCGAGTGCTGCGATGGCTTCTTCCTGGGCGCTGTCGGGCAGGATTTTTCCTTCCGTGAGATCGCGGGAATAGTGCTCGGCGGGGGTCAGGGATTCAGGCAAGGGTGATTTGTCGGCAGATGTTAATAAGGCAGAACAAGGCAGTGATTATAGGTATAATCAACACCATGTTTCCAAGGATTATCGCCTTCACTGTGTTTAATTGCAGTGCGGGCTACCACACAGGTGTTTCATCATGACCTGGCTCATTGGCCTAATCAGTTTTGCCGCCGGCCTTCTGGCCGGTGCGGTGCTTTACAAACAGCTCAAGTCCGACGAAGCCAAGGTCCGGATGCTTGAAGAGCAGCTGGAAAATGTCGAGCGCGATTTCGAAAGCTACAAGGACAACGTCCACTCGCATTTCAATAACACTGCCACTTTGCTGAACAGCCTCACGGACAGCTATCGCGAAGTGTACCGCCACATGGCCGCGGGCGCCCAGGCATTGTGCCCGGAGTATATTTCAGAGCAGCTTTCACACAGCGCCAAGGCCCAGGAGTCCCTGACCCGGGACACATTCACGGAGGAAGCCGGTGACACCATTCTGCCGCCGCGGGATTACGCGGATAAATCCGGTCCCGACCAGAAGGGCCATCTCTCCGAGGACTATGGTCTCGAAAAGATCCGGGATTAAGACCTCCTGCACTGTCCTGGCATCCGCAAAAATCCCACTGATTCCGGGGTTATTGACCGTGACTTCCGACTTGGGACTTGGGGCTCCCCCATGTATAATCTGCGCCCCGATTGACCCCGGGCGGTCTTCACAACGGGTTAGCCACTGATAATGACTACAGATTACAAGCTCACCCACCTCAAGCAGCTTGAGGCGGAAAGCATCCATATTATTCGCGAAGTAGCCGCTGAATTTGAAAATCCGGTGATGCTCTTCTCCGTGGGTAAGGATTCTGCCGTAATGCTGCACCTGGCACTGAAGGCTTTCTATCCCGGCAAGCTGCCATTCCGTCTCCTGCATGTGGACACCACCTGGAAGTTCAGGGAAATGATCGAGTTCCGCGACAAGCTTGCGGAAAAACTCGGCCTCGATCTCATCGTGCATATCAACCAGGAAGGCGTCGAAGAAGGGGTGGGCCCGTTCACCCACGGCAGCTCCAAGCACACCGATATCATGAAGACCCAGGCGCTGAAACAGGCCCTGAACAAGTACAAGTTCGATGCCGCCTTCGGCGGCGCCCGCAGGGATGAAGAGAAATCCCGTGCCAAGGAGCGTGTTTACTCCTTCCGCGACATGAATCATCGCTGGGACCCGAAGAACCAGCGCCCCGAATTGTGGAACCTCTATAACGGCAAGATCAACCGCAGCAAGGGGGAAAGCATCCGTGTATTCCCGCTGTCCAACTGGACCGAGCTGGATGTCTGGCAGTACATCCACCTGAACAATATCGACATCCCCGACCTGTATTTCGCCAAGGAACGCCCTGTCGTGGCATACGAGGGGACCGAGATCTGCGTCAATGACGACCGTATGCCGAGAGAGCTGCGTGACAAGGCGGTCATCAAAAAAGTGCGCTTTCGCACCCTCGGCTGCTACCCGCTTACCGGCGCCATCGAATCCGAGGCCGCCACCCTGCCTGAAATCATCCAGGAAATGCTGCTGGCCACGACGTCCGAACGCCAGGGCCGCACCATCGACAAGGACGAGGCCGGCTCCATGGAAAAGAAGAAGCGGGAAGGGTATTTCTGATGTCCCACCAGTCGGATCTCATCGCCACCGATATCAATGCCTACCTGGCGCAGCATGAGCGCAAGGAACTGCTGCGCCTGTTGACCTGCGGCAGTGTCGACGACGGCAAAAGCACCCTGATCGGCCGCCTGCTCTACGACACCAAGATGGTCTACCAGGACCAGCTCGATGCCATCAGCAAGGACAAGAAATCCGGTGCCACCGATGCCGAGCTCGACCTCTCCAGGATCACCGACGGCCTGCAGGCGGAGCGTGAACAGGGCATCACCATCGACGTGGCCTACCGGTATTTCTCCACGGCGAAACGCAAGTTCATCATCGCCGACACTCCGGGGCACGAACAGTACACTCGCAACATGGCCACCGGTGCCTCCAACTGTGAACTTGCCATTATCCTGATCGATGCGCGCCACGGCGTCCTTACCCAGACCCGGCGCCATACCTTTATTGCCTCTCTGCTGGGCATCCGCCATCTCATCGTGGCCGTCAACAAGATGGACCTCATGGATTACAGCGAAGACGTCTTGAACAGCATCCGCGACGACTATCTGGCGTTTGCGGACGATCTCGACACCGGCGACCTCACCTTCATCCCGATGTCAGCCCTCAAGGGCGACAACGTGGTTCATCCCAGCGAGCACATGCCCTGGTATCAGGGCGAGACCCTGATGTGGATGCTGGAAAATGTCAAGATCAGTGCCGACCGCAATTTCGGCGATTTCCGGTTCCCGGTACAGTATGTGAATCGCCCGAACCTGGATTTTCGCGGCTACTGCGGCACGGTTTCCTCGGGCATCATCCGCAAGGGTGACCACATCACCGCCCTGCCCTCCGGCAAGACCAGCACAGTGAAGTCCATCGTCACCTACGACGAGGAACTCGAGATGGCCTTCACTCCGATGGCCATCACTCTCACCCTTGAAGATGAAATCGACATCAGCCGCGGCGACATGATCGTGCACTCCGACAACCTGCCGGCCTCGAAAACCGATTTCACCGCCACCATCGTGTGGATGAATGAGAAAGCGCTGTTGCCCGGTAAGCAATACGACTTCAAGCATACGACCAAGAACACTAGCGGCGTTATCAACCTGGTACAGCACAAGGTGGATGTGAACACGCTGGAGACCAGCCCGACACCTACGCTGGAACTCAACGAGATCGGTGTCTGTGAAGTCAGCCTCGGCGAGGCCATCCAGTTCGACGATTACAAGAAAAACCCGGGCACCGGCAGCTTCATCATCATCGACCGGCTGACCAATGTAACCGTCGGTGCCGGCATGATCTCGGACGACCACAAGACCGGCCACCACATCAGCACCGTTTCCGCCCACGTCACCACCGAGGAGCGTGCAGCGCGGTACGGGCAGAAGCCCGTCACCGTGATGTTCATGGGCCTTTCGGGTTCCGGCAAGTCCACACTCGCCCACGCCCTGGAAAGGCGGCTGTTCGACATGGGCCGCGTCAGCACGGTTCTCGACGGCAAACAGATGCGCCTGGGCATCAGCAAGGACCTCCCGCATGATGCCGAAGGCCGCGCGGAAAACCTAAGGCGCAGTGCCTACATCGCCAGGTACCTGAATGAATCGGGCCTGATCTGCTGTGCCGCCTTCGTGGCGCCCAACCTGGATTCACGCGAGCACCTGATCAGCGTGATCGGCGAGGAAAACTGCATACTGATTTACCTGAATCCGCCGCTGGAAGTGTGCAAGCAGCGCGACCCGAGCGGCCTGTACGCCGCGGAAGAGAATGTGCCGACCGGCACCGTGCCTGGCGTGTCGTTCGATTACCCGGAGCCGGAAAGCCCTGACCTGATCCTGCCCACCCATGAACTCGACGTGGAAGAATGCATCGAACGGGTGATCAATGTGATGAAGGAACAGAACATCATCTAGGGGAAAGTCTCCGTCCCTGGAGAACAGCACTTCCTGGAAACTGCTAGAACCTGCCGCCCACGGTGAAGAACACCTGGGCCGGCTCGCCAACGAAATAGCGGTCGCCGCCAAAGCCTGAGTAATCCGCGCGCTCCGCATAATCCGTGTCGAACAGGTTTGTCACCCTTGCTGCAAAATACCAGTCATCGGCAGAGTCGTACCGGTAGCGCAGGTTGAAGACATCGTGGCCCTCGTAAGAATGCAGGTTCTGCTCGTCCGTGTAGTAATCATCCATGTGCACCCATTCCAGGTTCAGGCTGTTCCTGGCATTGACCTGCCAGTTCAGCTGCACGTTGCCCACCAGCTTCGGTGCCGTGTCCATATCCTTGCCGTCGAGCAGCACGGTCACGCCCAGCGGAGCGATATTGGACTCGTAGGTATGACGCGCATAGCTGGCAACCACGTTCAGTGACAGGGTGTCGGCCAGGGCGAACAGTGAATTGAATTCCAGGCCCCGATGGGCGGTTTCACCGCCGCTGACGTTGTTGCGGGAGCTGTCCTGGAAAATCACGTCCTCGAGCTTCATGTAGTAGGCACTGACGGTATATGACGCGATGCCGTGGTTGGCACGGTAGCCCACTTCGAAGCTGTCCACCTTTTCCGAATCTAGGTCCGCGACAGTCTGGTTTGCCTGTAAACGGTAGAGTTCGGTGGCCTGGGGTGCGCGAAATGCGAAAGCGGCGTTGGCATAGAACTGGGAATCGGCATCGAAGTCGTGAATCCAGCCAATCTGCGCGGTGATATTGTCGAAATCATCGGAGCGATCTGCAGGCCTGCTGTAGCGACAGCCAGCCCCCGGGCACGGCCTCCCGCTCTCCGCAGTGTTGCCGTTGATCATCAGGTTGTCGTACTCGTACTCGAGGAATTCATACCGCAGCGCCAGGCTGACCTGGTCCTGCTCCGACATCTGGAACTTCAGCAGGGCATAGGGCGACCACATGGTCGCATCGACCTCGAAATCGTACTGCTTGCCTGTCGGGAACGGCCCAAAGCCGCCGTCCTGGGTCTGCTTCAGGAAGCCCTGGGTACTTTCCATATCCAGGCCGAAGGTCACGTTCAGTGTTTCACTGGCATCAAAACCATACATGCTCTGCAGGCCCACTGAATGATGGCCGTTTTCTTCCAGCGGGGTGCCCGGCAGAAAGTGCATGAGGAAGGTCATGTCGGTATTGCGGTAATACGGGGTCAGCATCCAGGTGCCGTTTTCTGTGTCACCCTCGATGCGGGAATGCAGGCGGATACTCTTGGCATCACGGAAGGCCTCGGGGTTGCCGTTTTCCCTTTTGCGCGATTCATCCTTGTAGGCCTCGAAGCCTTCCAGGTAGCCGGCGGTTTCCTGGTTGAGATTGGTGGCAGCAAAGACCGTGGAAATTCGGATGTTGCCGCCGTCATAACGATGACCCACGTTGACCTTTTGCTGGTCGAAGCCGGAGTCATCCTTGTAGCCGCCATCGCTGGCGCCATTGAACCAGACACCGAAGGCATGCTCGCCGGATACGCTGTGTGTCCCGATGTTGACCCGACCGTATTCGTGGGGACCGGCATCGATGGAGATCTCGGTCCCGGACTCGCCGGCGAGGGTGGGGCTGATCACATTGATAGCGCCATAGAGCGCATTCACACCGAACAGCACACTGCCGGGGCCGCGCATGATTTCGATGGCACCCGCCTGTTCACTGTTGGCCTCGAACAGCTGGTTGACGTTGCAGAATCCGGAGCCGCGCAGCGGGATGCCGTCCTGTGCTGTCTGGAAGGCGCCGCAGCTGCCGGCGCCGGTGAGCACCGGTGAGCGGATGCCCATCAGGGATTCCTGGCCATTGCCGCGGTTGAACACGACTCCCGGCACGGTATTGAGCACTTCACCGATGTGGACATGCTTGAAGGTATCCAGCAGGTTGGCATCGAGGGCATAGATGCTGGCGGGTATATCCTGGAGGGCGGTTTCCTGGCGATCGGAAGTGACCAGGATCGTTTCCAGGATATTGCCCTGGGCCAGTACCACGCCGGCGGAAGATGCCAGCAAGCCGCCGGTAACGAGGCGAATGGCAAGTTGAATGGGATGGTGCCTGAAGCGGGTGTTCATGTAATGCTCTCCCCCGGAATGAACGTGATGTGGCTGCTGTCCGGCCTTGCGGTATCACCGGACAATGAAAGTTTGCTATATTCTGCACAAATCATGCTGTAAACCAATAAGTTACATTGCGAAAAAGCTGATTTTTTCCTGATGTGACGCTTTGTACTCCATACCAACCATAGAGTACTCCTCTTGAACCAGTTTTTTATCAACAATATCCGCGTCGACGCCGACCGTTGCCGGGTCTTTCGTGATGGCGAAACACTGTCCCTGGAACCCAGGGTCATCCAGGTGCTGGTCTTCCTGGCCCGCCACCCGGGTGATGTGGTTTCCCACCAGACCCTGCTGGATGCCATCTGGACCAACACCATCGTGGAGCCCTGCGCCCTGCAGCGCTGCATCGCACAGTTGCGCAAGGCCTTTCGGGATGACGCCCGCCAGCAACGGGTCATAGCCACCTACCCCAAGAAGGGCTACAGCCTGGTCGCGCAGGTCCGCTGGCAGGATGAACAACCCGGCGCACCAGTGCAGGCCCTGAACACCTGGTTGCGGCCGGCACTTGCAGCGGGAATCGCCGCGGTCCTGTTCCTGGCCATCGGATTGGCATCATTGCCGTCGGCAGATGATGCCCCCGCACCGCAATCCTTGTCCGCCACACCGGCAGCCCCTGCCGCCGGCGGGCATACCCCTGTCGCCCGACAGGCCCTGCTGGCCGCCATCTCCGATCCCGATGACTTTCCCGTGTATTCACCGGACGGCCGCTATGTGGTCTACCCGCGCTACCTCGAGGAGCGCCGTGCCCATCTCTGGGCCCGTGACCTGGCTTATGGCAACGATTTCCTGTTGACCGAGGAAGCCGGCGTATATGAACACCTGGCGTGGTCAGCCGACAGCAGCCAGCTGGTTTTCGTGGATGCCTCCTGCCTGCTTGAACGCTGCGCAGAGCGCCAGTGCGCCTCCCTGAAGTCGGTATCGATCTCCCAGTCGGAAACCAACATACTGTCCGTGCAGAAACTGATCGACTGCAGTCCCTACCGCCTGCTGTCTCCGGAATGGCTGAATGGCCGTGAACTGGTCGTAATCGAAATGAATGCGGACGAAGCCATGCTGTCACGGTTCGATATCCGCACGAAGTCGCGGGAAGAACTCTACCAGAGCCGTGACATGCTGCCGTACCACCTCAGTTATTCACGGCAGGCCACCACGCTGACCATCATGGCCATCAATCCATACGGCAGAAAGGAGTTGTTGTTCCTGGATACCCGTACCGGTACCCTGAACCGAAACGAAACCGCCGAGTTTGTCCCTGATGAAAACTGGTATCCCAGTTCCTTCCCACCCTGACAACAACAGCCTGACCGGAACCCACGAAGTACATACATGTCATTATTCCTGAACCAGGTTGAAGGCCTTCAGCTTCAACTAAAAGCCATTGCCGGACTCGACACCATCCTCGCCGCCGGAAAATTTGCCCACATCGACAAGGAAATGATCGACATGATGCTCGACCAGAGCATCCGCTTTGCCGAGGAAAAGCTGGCTCCCCTTGCCGCCGCTGGTGATATCGCCGGCTGCAGGCTTGAAAATGGCAGGGTCCACCTGCCTCCCGGCACGCGGGATGTTTACCAGGAATGGTGTGAACTCGGTTTTCCCACCCTGGCCCTGCCGCTCGACATGGACGGACTCGAATTTCCCAACGTCGTGCAGAGCGCCGTCCAGGAAATTCTCGATGGCGCCAACCTGGCCTTCGGCATGATGGGCATCAACCTGCGCTGCGCAGTCCGCGCCCTGCTCGCCAATGCCCCGCCGGAACTGGTACAGCAGTGGGTGCCCGGACTTATCAGTGGCGAGATATCCTCCACGATCGTCATCAGTGAACCCCAGGCCGGTTCGGACGTGGGCAGGATCCGAACTTCGGCAATCCCGGGCGAAGACGGTCTCTGGACCCTGAACGGCAGCAAGATCTGGATCTCCTATGCCGATCACGATGCCACCGGGCAGATCGTGCACCTGGTGCTGGCGCGGGTGCCTTCCGATGAAATCGGCACGCGGGCCCTTGGGCTGTTTGCCGTGCCGCGCACCCGCGAAGACGGCAGTGTCAACGGCCTCAACGTGTCACGCCTGGAACAAAAGATGGGACTGCATGCCTCGCCAACCTGCGTCCTGGAACTGGATAATGCCAGGGGCCACCTCATCGGTGAGGCAGGGTGCGGATTGCAGGCGCTGTTCGTCATGATGAACGGGATGCGGCTCGCTGTCGGTGTTCAGGGGGCCGCGGTGGCCAATGTAGCCACCCTGCATGCACTCGCCTACGCGAAGGAGCGTCCCCAGGGAGGACGCCCGGATACACCGGCAATCATGATCAGCGAGCATGCCGACGTGAAGCGCATGCTGCTGGAAATGACCGCCACCAGTGAAATGATTCGCGCCCTGGCCCTGAAAACGGCGGCCTTGCTCGACCGGGCCGACATCCGCGAAGGAGACGAGGCAGCCGGATACCTGAAACTGGGTGAACTGCTGCTGCCACTGGCCAAGACCCTGGGTGCGGAATCCGCTTTCCACGTCGCCAGCCAGGGCATCCAGGTCCTCGGTGGATACGGTTACACCAACGACTATCCAATCGAGCGCATGGCGCGCGACATTCGTGTTGCTTCTATATATGAAGGGACCAGCGGCATCCAGGCACTGGACTTCGTCAAGCGCAAGGTCGTGGGGGACCAGGGAGCGACACTGGCAGCCTTGCTGGACATGATTCGCAGCGACCTGCGGAATACCGCAGACGGCAATCCCCTTAAGGCAGGCGTCATCGCCTGCACGGATATCGTTGC
>JALRBG010000116.1 GCA_023257855.1 Pseudomonadales bacterium
TCGTTATCGCAAGTGCAAGCCTGTGATCTACCTGAGGTAAAGCTGCCGGCAAGCACGGGAAAGGCCTGTACTGATCCCGCCTTTATTCACAGCCGAGATATTGGAGAAAATACTCCCGGCCTCTTCCACAAGCTGTACAGATCCTTCCGGGTGTTTTCCACAATGATCATCACAGCTTATACCGGCCGTATACAGGACCGGTTACTTGCCGATGCAAAAGCTCGAGAAGATCTCGCCTAACAGGTCGTCGGCGCTGAAGCTGCCGGTGATGGTTTCCAGGGCCTGGTGTGCTTTCTTCAGGTCCTCGGCAACGAGTTCGCCCGCCTTATGTACAAGCAGTTGTTCCCTTGCGGCCTCGAGAGATTCAAGTGATCGAGCCAGCGCATCCAGGTGCCGGCGCCGGGCAATGAAGCCACCTTCAACCGAGGTATTGAGCCCGGCAAACTCCTTTAACGCCGTCTTTAATTCGTCGACGCCTTCGCCGGTCTTCGCCGAAAGGCACACGCAAGTGATGTTTTCATCGTCATCCCGGACAACGGGCAGCTTGAACCCGGAAAGGTCGGTTTTGTTGTAGACCTCGAAAATGGTTTTGCCGGAGGCCAGGATTGGCCCAAGGTCTCTCCAGATTGCACTACTGCTCCTGTCCCATTCGCGGGTGGAATCGATGACCAGCAGCACCAGGTCGGCTTCCTGGATTTCCTGCCAGGCCCGGCGTATCCCTTCCTGCTCGACTATGTCGCTGCTGTCACGCAGGCCGGCCGTGTCGATGATGTGCAGGGGCATGCCATCGATACTGATATGTTCCCGCAGGGTATCGCGCGTCGTGCCGGCAATTTCTGTGACGATGGCCCGCGACTGCCCGGCCAGGATGTTCAACAGACTCGATTTGCCGGCATTGGGTTCTCCGGCGATCACGACTGTCAGGCCCTCCTTCATGATACTGCCCTGCCTGGCCTGGGCCAGCACGCTGTCGAGGCGGGCCCTTATACCGTCAAGTCGTTCTGACACTTCGCCTTCTGCCAGGAAATCGACCTCTTCATCCGGGAAATCGATGGCCGCTTCCACGTAGCTCCTCAGCTCGATGATGGCGGCAACAAGGTCGTTCACCAGTCGGGAAAACTCGCCCTGCAGAGAGCGCACGGCAAAACGGGCGGCCTCGGTCGACTGGCTGTCGATGAGGTCGGCAATCGCCTCGGCCTGGGCCAGGTCTATCTTGTCGTTGAGAAAAGCGCGTTCGGAAAATTCACCCGGCCTTGCCAGGCGCAGACCGCGATCCAGTAAATCCTTGAGCAGCAGGTCGACGATGAAAGGGCCACCATGGGCGTGGAATTCAACCACATCTTCTCCTGTGAAGGAGTCGGGCCCGGGAAAGTACAGGGTGATGCCGGTATCGATGACCTCGCCGGTGCTGGCATGGAACGGGCCATAGTGGGCATGGCGGGCGCGCGGGGAAAAGCCAACCAGGGCTTCAGCGACCGCAAGGGATTTTTTGCCGGAAGTTCTGATGATGCTGACCCCGCCGCGGCCTGAAGGAGTGGCTACTGCACAGATTGTGTCGGCACTGTAAGCCATGGCAGTGAACAGCTGGGGGTCAGGTGCCCTTGGGCTTGTAAGTGCGTTCCACCTGCTTGGTAATGATCCACTGCTGCAGGATGGAAAGTACGCTGTTGGCGGTGTAATACAACACCAGGCCGGCCGGGAACCAGAGGAAGAAAACCATGAAGATTAACGGCATGAACTTCATCATCTTGGCCTGGGCGGGATCTGCCGTCTGCATCGGAGTGATCATTTGCTGGACGAACATGGCGGCACCCATCAGGATGGGCAGGATGAAATACGGGTCCATCTGGGACAAATCGTCGTACCAGAGTATGAAGGAGGCCTGGCGCAATTCCACGCTTTCATTCAGCACCCAGTAGATACCCAGGAAGACCGGCATCTGCAGCAACAGGGGTAAACAGCCGCCGAAAGGATTGACCTGTTCTTTCTTCCACAGCTCCATTTGCGCCTGCATGAACTTTTGCTTGTCCTCACCGCATTGCTCTTTGAGCGCATTGATCTTGGGTGCAAGCTTGCGCATCTTGGCCATCGATTTCAGGCTCTTGGCAGACAACGGATACAAAATGATCTTTATGACCAGCGTGAGAAGCAAAATGGAAAAACCGTAATTGCCGATTGCATCATTGATCTGGGTCAGCAACCAGAAGATGGGCGAGGCAATGAAATAGAACACGCCGTAATCGATGGTTAGCTGAAGATCCGGAGAAATCTCCTCCAGCCGATATTGATCTTTCGGGCCAGCCCAAAAAGATGCTGCCACAGATGCGGTTTCACCAGGGGCAACGACAAGCGTTGGATTGACAAAGGTCAGCAGATATTCGCCGGCATTGTTCCGGCGCATGGTGAAGTTGTTCAGGGACGTGCCGTCAGGAATCCAGCTGCCAAGAAAGTAGTGTTGTGAAAAAGCGATCCAGCCACCGGTAATTTCGACGGCATCGATACCATCTTCAATGTCTTCAAAATCATATTTGACATAGGGATCATCCGGCGTCTTGATGGCGGCACCGAGGAAGGTGTTCAGCTTGAAACCGCCGGACATGCTCGGGTCTTCGGAGCCATCACGCTTGATCTGGCCGTACATGTTGGCCTGCCAGGACTGGCTGCCGTTGTTTTCTACCAGGTATTGCACGCGAATCAGGTAATCGTCCGCGTTGAAAATGAATTGCTTGGTTATGACGACGCCGGCGGGGGTCGTATATGTCAGATCGACAGATTCTTCTCCGCTTTCCACCGTATAGGAAGTTGCGGCGGTGCCGTACAGAGGCCTGCCTGCTGCGCTGGCATCCGGGCCATTCCTGCCGATCAGTCCGCTCTGGGCCACATACGTCATGCCGGCATCCTGTCGCAGCAGCCGGAAAGGCTCATCGGGCGAATCGAGCGATACCGGGAAATCCGGCAGGGAAATTTCAACAATATCGCCACCCACCAGGTCGATGGTTATATGCTGTTTTGGGGTGGTAACGGTAATCACGCGGCTGGCAGCGAGAGGTTCCGCGGCTACAACCGGTGCGGCATCCGTTGCGGCCGGCGCTGCTGCCGGAATGTCAGGCAGGTCATCAACGGCAGAGGCCGCCGTTTCAGCAGCCGGGCTATCCGGGATCTGTTCTGCTATGGCCAGCGGGGCGTTCTCGCCAGCATCGTTGCCACCACCATCTGCAGGATAATCCTCGTTCCACGCCAGCAGCATGAGGTAGGTGACCACGGCAAGCGCAACGAGAATCAGGTTCCTTTTAATATCCATTGGCAACGTGATCCTTATTGTCTGAAAGAGTCGTGGTGCTGTTGCAGTTAGTGGGCACCATGTCGACGCCGCCGGCACTCATCGGGTGACATCGGCAAATACGCTTGAGTCCGAGCCATGAACCTTTCAACGCACCATGGCTGTTAATCGCCTGCAGGCAGTAGGTGGAACAGGAAGGATAGAATCGGCAATGCTGGCCCAGCAACGGACTAAGCAGTTTCTTGTAAGTGAGAATGAACCAGGAAAGGATCTTGACCATAAAAGGGCGTGAATTCAGGCTGAAGGCTTCTTCTTTTCTATCTCGTCCATTAAAGCATGGATAAATGACCGGCTATCGTTGTTTTCGAGAAATTGCAGGTCTTTTCTGGCCAGTACAACAAGGTCTGTCGATCCCAGCGCTGCGCGCCTGCAGCGAAAGGCTTCCCTGACAATCCGCTTGACCCTGTTTCGCTGTGTCGCCCGGGCAATATTTTTCTTGGCTACGATGATGCCCAGACGGGGATGTTCTTGTTCCGTCCAGCAGCCGATTATCAGGAAATATTTGTTGGAAACCCTGAAATCAGGTTTGCCAAATACGTGCTCAAAGGCTTTGGAGTCCAGCAGGCGGCATGATTTGGGGAATCGCTGATCCACCACGAGAATGTCCTCCTGCTGACCGGGTCAGTCAAACCCGGGGCATTAAAAAATACCGCGGGATCAGGCGGACAGTCTGGAGCGGCCTTTCGCCCTTCTGTTGTTCAATACCTGGCGGCCGCCCTTGGTGGCCATGCGGGCCCTGAACCCGTGGGTTCTTTTACGCTTGATTACGCTAGGCTGAAATGTTCTTTTCATAACGCTTACCGATTCCTAAACCGATGCCTATTCCGGAAATACCGAAATCTATTCATGTGTCTGTCCAACACCGGTTGACGCTCTGTTGCTGCCGCGGAATGGCACAAGCCTCTAAGCCGCGGGAATTACCGGTTGGAGCCCCAAAAAGGGATGCGCATTCTAATGGGTTTCCCCTGATTATGCAATTTTGCAGGACAGGAAAATCCGGCAACGAAATACGGCGTTTGTTGCCCTTTTCCGGCGCCCCGGGAGGGGTAAAAAGCGGGCATGGGCAGGGTAATTCAGGGGCTGTTTTCACCTGCTGAAAAGTAACCACGCCAAGCTCACAAGTTATCCACAAAATACACACAGGCGGAACAAAAATTAACCAGATATTTTGCCTCGAATTTCAGCCGCAAATTACCAGCGAAAAAGCGGTAACAAGTTGATATACATAGAGAAAAATTAAGCAGAAAAAAAAGAGAAAAACACGGTTTTGTGTGGATAACACGGGGTGCTGTCGGTAGAATTGATGCGCAAATTCCACCTGATAATAACAATAAATCTGGAGACATAACCGCCGTGATTGTTGCCACCTGGCAGAAGTGCATTTACTGTCTTAAAAACGAACTTCCTTCACAACAATTCAACACCTGGATACGACCGCTCCGCTTCATTAACGGCAGCAATACCCTGTACCTGCTCGCACCCAACCGGTTCATCCTGGAGTGGGTAAAAGACCATTTTCTGGAGCGAATTGAGCATATAGTCCGTGACAACAGCGAGGGATCAGCCCCCCGGATCATCCTGGACATCGCCAGCCAGGACCGGCTGCCCCAGGACATTTCCCTCGACCAGGCGATGAGCACCTCTGACCTGACTAACGCCCTCGAGCCGGAACAGTCAGGGCGCGACCGCAGCAACGATTTTCCAGAAGATTTCCCGCGCGGTGAATCCCCGGGCAGAACCATTTCCGTAAATTATGCCGACGGCAGAACAAGCACTGAAGCTCCCAGCCGCAGCCCGGTAATCAGGAACGGAGACAAGAAAAGCCGATACAAGGGCGAACTGAACCGTAATTACACGTTCAACAATTTCATCGAAGGCAAGTCCAATCAGATCGCCAGGGCGGCCGCGGCACAGGTAGCTGACAATCCCGGTGGTGCATACAACCCACTATTTATATATGGCGGTGTCGGACTGGGGAAAACGCACCTGATGCATGCCATCGGCAACCATCTGCTCGAACAGAACCCCAATGCCAATGTGGTGTACCTGCATTCCCAAACTTTCGTTGGCAGCATGGTGTCGGCGCTTCAGCTCAATGCCATCAATGAGTTCAAACGCTACTACCACTCTGTCGACGCCCTGCTCATCGATGACATACAGTTTTTCGCCAACAAAGAACGTTCACAGGAAGAGTTCTTCCATACGTTCAATGCCATCTTTGAAGGTGGCCGCCAGATCATCATGACATGCGACAAATACCATAGTGAAATCAATGGGTTAGAGGAGCGCCTGAAGTCCAGGTTTGGTTGGGGCCTGTCCGTAGCGGTGGAACCGCCTGAACTGGAAACCCGTGCGGCCATCCTGATCAACAAGGCGAACCAGGAAAAAGTATACCTGGGCAACGAAGAAGCCATGTTCATGGCACAGAAATTACGTTCCAATGTCAGGGAATTAGAAGGTGCCCTGAAAAAGGTTGTTGCCCACACCCGGTTCATGGGCTCTGAAATAACAGTTCCGATGATCAAGGAGGCCCTCAAAGATCTCCTGGCTATCCAGAACAAACTGATCAGCGTGGACAATATTCAACGTACCGTCGCCGAGTATTACAAGATCAAGATGGCCGACATGATTTCCAAGCGGCGCAACCGCTCGGTTGCCAGGCCGAGGCAGATGGCCATGTGTCTTTCCAAGGAACTGACCAACCACAGCCTGCCTGAAATCGGCAGCATGTATGGGGGCCGGGATCATACCACCGTGTTGCACGCGTGCCGCACAATCAATGATTTGCGCAAGTCATCCTCCGATATTAACGAGGATTACAAGAACCTGCTCCGTTCACTTTCCAGTTAAAAACTATTCTTAAACAGGATAATAAGAAGCCATGCAATTCGAAATTTCCCGCGAAGCTCTGATCAAACCCCTGCAATTGGTCACCGGTGTGGTGGAACGGCGGCAGACCCTGCCCGTGCTATCCAACGTGCTGCTGGCGCTCGACAAAAAGACGCTCTCATTGACAGGCACCGACCTGGAAGTGGAGCTTACGGGAAGCGTGGCTGTGGATTCGGCTGCCAGTGCCGGGGAAATCACCGTGCCTGCCCGCAAGCTCATGGATATTTGTAAATCACTGCCTGACAGCGCCACCCTGAAATTCGAACTGGCCGAGGATAAGCTGAAAATCCAGTCAGGACGCAGCCGCTTCTCCCTGTCCACCCTGCCGGCAACGGATTTTCCGGGTGTCGAAGAGTCCTCCGGAACGCTGTCCTTCACAGCGGCAAAAACCGGCCTCAGGGCCATGCTGCAGAACACCAGTTTTGCCATGGCGCAGCAGGATGTGCGTTATTATCTGAACGGAATGCTTATCGAGGTAAGCGCTAACTATCTCCGTGTGGTAGCAACTGACGGCCATCGGCTGGCCATGCAAACCGAGAGCATGAAAACCGGCGTGAAGGAGACCACGGGCGTGA
>JALRBG010000122.1 GCA_023257855.1 Pseudomonadales bacterium
GAGCCACATCACTATGTCCGACAATATTCTCGGGCCTGATGTCATGGCGCTTGGCAATCTCTTTGGTCAGAGCGATGACCGCATTGATTTGATTCGCGGGGTAGGGGGCGCCCATATTGCCGCTATTGTTTCGTTCCCAGCCCGGATGGACAATCTCGATCCCGATCGAGCGCTGGTTAAGATAGGTACGTCCGTACCAGCTGCTTTCACCTGCGTGCCAAGCGTTACGGGTTTCATCGACAAGCCGATAGACTACCGGCGGATTGTCATCCGTCACCAGATAGTGGGCGCTGACATCACGATTGGTCAGCACCCTAGCGCAAGCTGCCGGCTGGCAGGGCATGGTGGCGGGGCAGAGTATCGATATCGATGCCGCCGGTACCGCCAAGGATGAAAACGAACTTGCCCGCATGCACCGGCTCAAGACCGGAGCCCTGATCAAGGCCAGTGTCAGGCTGGGGGCCCTGAGTACCGGCCGGGCGACTCCGGAGCAGCTTCAGAGTCTGGACACCTACGCCGGGTGCATCGGCCTCGCCTTCCAGGTGAAGGACGATATTCTCGATGTCGAGGGGGATACCGCCGTGCTGGGCAAGCAGCAGGGCAAGGACCTGTCCCTGAACAAGCCGACCTACACCTCCCTGCTGGGCCTGGAAGCGGCCCACCAGCGACTGCAGGCGCTGTACGAGGAGGGCGTGGGAGCCCTGTCCATGTTTGGCGCGGACGCTGACCGGCTCAAGGCGATCGCCGCCTATATCATTGACCGGAAGCATTAACCCGGGCAGTGCTAATTCAGACATGGCATCCACCTTTACGGTAGAATAAGCCGGTTTTTTTACGGGATAGTTTCCTTAGATGTTTGAAGAAATTCCACTCGAGCGGCCTGAAACGCCATTGCTCGACAGCATAGATTCCCCTGCAGATTTGCGGGAGCTGTCGCAGGAGCAGCTGGAAGAGCTGGCCAGGGAGCTCAGGCATTACCTACTGTATACGGTGGGAAGGACCGGCGGGCATTTCGGCGCCGGACTGGGCGTGGTCGAACTCACCATCGCGCTTCATTTTGTCTTCAATACACCTGAGGACAAGCTGGTGTGGGATGTGGGCCACCAGAGCTACCCGCACAAGATTCTTACCGGCCGCCGCGACCGGATGCTGACCATGCGCCAGTCAGGCGGCCTGGCGGCATTCACCAACCGCAGCGAAAGCGAATACGATACTTTCGGTGCCGGCCATTCGAGCACTTCCATCTCCGCCGCCCTCGGCATGATGGTGGCGGCACAGCAGCAGGAATCCGACCGCAAAATCGTTGCCGTCATCGGCGACGGCGCCATGACGGCGGGTCTTGCGTTCGAAGCACTCAACCATGCCGGCGATCTTGAAGGTGATATCCTCATCATCCTCAATGACAACAACATGTCGATTTCCCGCAACGTCGGCGGCCTGTCGAGCTACTTCGCCCGGATGTGGGCAAGCAAGCCCTACAACGTGCTGCGGTCGGGCAGCAAAAAGGTGTTGTCGGCACTGCCGCCGGCATGGAAGGCGGCGCACCGTGCGGAAGAATACATGAAAGGCATGGTGTCACCCGCGACGATCTTCGAGGAACTCGGCTTTACCTACTTCGGCCTCATTGACGGCCATGACGTGGACGGCCTGGTGAACATCCTGGAGAACATCAAGGACATCAAGGGGCCGCGCCTGCTGCATATCGTCACGCAGAAAGGCAAGGGCTACCTGCCCGCGGAAGAAGATCCCTTCGGCATGCATGCCCTGAGCAAGCTGGTGCCGGCAGCGGAAAAATCCACAGCGCCGAACGGCACCAGGCCCACGTACTCAAAAGTATTCGGCGACTGGTTGTGCCAGATGGCAGCTGCCGACAACAAGCTCATCGGCATCACGCCCGCCATGAGTGAAGGGTCGGGTATGCGCGACTTCGAGGAGCAGTACCCCGACCGCTTCTTCGATGTCGCCATTGCCGAGCAGCATGCGGTCACTTTCGCCGCCGGCATGGCATGCGATGGCCTCAAACCGGTCGTCGCCATTTACTCCACCTTCCTGCAGCGCGGTTATGACCAGCTCATCCATGACGTCGCCTTGCAGAACCTCGATGTCCTGTTTGCCATCGACCGCGCTGGCCTGGTGGGCGAGGATGGCCCCACGCACGCCGGCAGTTTCGACCTGTCCTACCTGCGCTGCATCCCCAACATGGTGGTCATGGCACCCAGTGATGAGCAGGAAGCCAGGCTCCTGCTGACCACCGGCTATCGGCATCCGGGTCCTGCCGCGGTACGTTATCCGCGCGGCAAGGCCACGGGTTGCGAAGTGACCCCGGAGCCAGCTACGGTCGAGATCGGCAAGGCCAGGGTGTGCCGGGAAGGCAATTCCGGCGTGGCTATACTGGTTTTCGGCACGCTGCTGTCGCGGGCGCAGTCAGTGGCTGAAACCCTCGATGCCACGCTGGTGGACATGCGCTTCGTCAAACCCCTGGACGAGAAATTGCTCATTACCCTGGCAGGACAATGCAGCCTGCTTGTCACCGTCGAGGAAAACGCGGTCAAAGGCGGGGCTGGCTCTGGCGTCAACGAATTCCTCGAAGGCGAAGGACTGGGCGTCGCGGTACTGAACCTTGGCCTGCCCGACAGCTTCCTTGAACACGGCAAGGCAGAAGACATGCTGGCCGCCTGCGGCCTGGATTCTGCGGGGATATTGAAAGCCATAGAACACCGGCTCGCCTGAGTCGCTGATCAATGGCGCGCCGGACACCCACCGACATCGAAAACCTGGACATGAAATGGCACGTGTTCAGGATGCTTGTGCCGTACCTGCTGGAATTCCGGTTGCGCATCGTCATTGCCTTTTGCTGCCTGGCACTGGCCAAGGTTGCAACGATAAGTTTTCCGTTCTTCCAGAAATACATCGTTGATGATCTTGATGCGCAGTTGAACGCGGCTGGCCAGACGCTGCTGGTAGCAGTGCCGCTCCTGATGATCCTGGGTTATGGCCTGGCGCGCTTCCTGAATGTCATGCTCAACGAAGCCCGGGATACACTCTTCGGCCGTGTCACCGAGCGTGCCATTCGCCGTATCAGCCTCATGACCTTTCGTCACGTTCACGGCCTCGACCTTGGTTTTCACCTGAACCGGCAGACCGGCGGCCTGTCCCGCGACATCGAGCGCGGCACATCCGGTGTCAGCTTCCTGATGCGCATCATGATCTTCAATATCATACCCACGCTCCTTGAGCTGCTGGTCGTGATCATTATTTTTCTCTGGAATTACGGTGTGGAGTTTGCGGCGGTCATCTTCCTGGCCATCATCCTGTATTTCATCTATTCCGTGATGGCCACGGAGAAACGCACACGTTTCATCCGCGAAATGAATGAGGCGGATTCCGCCACGAGCACCCACGCCGTTGACAGCCTGCTCAATTACGAGACGGTGAAATATTTCACCAATGAGGAATACGAGGCCCGGCACTATGATGAGCTGCTGGCCACCCTGGAGATCGCGAAACGCAACAACCGGCTCAGCCTGTTTGCCCTCAATGGCGGCCAGGCGCTCATCGTGGCAGTCGCCATGACGCTCATGCTGCTGCTGGCTGCCCGTGGCGTCGCCAGCGGCGACATGACACTGGGGGATTTTGTGCTGGTGAATTCCTTCATGATGCAGCTGTTCATGCCGCTTAACTTCCTGGGTTTTGTCTATCGCGAAATCAAGGGTTCGCTGGCGAACATCGAACGCATGTTCAATCTGCTCAATGAAAAGCCGAGCGTGGTGGAAAAGCCGGACGCCGAGCTATTACAGGTAACAAAACCCGCGATCAGTTTTGACAACGTCAGCTTTCATTACCGGCCGGATCGGGAAATCATCCGCAACATCACCTTCACAGTGGGTCCGGGTGAGAAAGTAGCTGTCGTGGGGGCGAGCGGCTCGGGCAAGTCCACGCTGGTGAAGCTTCTGTTCCGGTTCTATGACTGCCAGTCCGGCAAGGTGACGATCGCCGGGCGGGACATTCGTGATCTGACCCTGCATTCGTTGCGTTCAGCCATTGGCATCGTGCCGCAGGACACGGTTCTGTTCAACGACAGCATCTTCCACAATATACAGTATGGTATGCCGGATGCCTCCGAGGAAGATGTGGACCGCGCCATCCGCATGGCCCACCTGGACCACTTCATCAGCCAGTTGCCCAAGGGCAAGGATACTCTGGTTGGGGAAAGGGGGCTGAAACTGAGCGGCGGGGAAAAACAGCGTGTCGCGATTGCCCGGACCATCCTGAAGAACCCGGCCATCCTGGTATTCGACGAGGCCACCTCGTCGCTGGACAGCAAGACCGAGCGCGCCATCCTGCAGGCGATCCGCGAAATCTCGGCAGGGCACACCAGTCTCGTCATCGCGCACAGACTGTCGACCGTGGTCGATGCCGACCGGATATTTGTGCTGGAAAACGGCGGTATCGTCGAGTCCGGTTCACATCAGGAGTTGCTTGCCCAACACGGCACTTATCACCACATGTGGATCCTCCAGCAACAAGAGCAGGAAAAAGAAAAAGTCGCGGAAGTGCAAGCTTGACGCTTGGCGTTCAAGCGAATGCGCTGAACGCCCGATAGAGCCTAGCGCTGGTAGCGTCGCGAGCGCAGCAGCTACTGCGTAAGTAACCTTTCTTCATGAGGAAAAAAAGGGCGCTGGTGTAGCGCCCTCAATTCAAACCAATTAATTACTTACAATCCCTCGGTCTTCTGGAAGAAAGGCTGACCATAATCATCATCCATGTCGAGCAGGAACTTGTTGTTTTCCTGGCAGATATAATCGGCCAGTTCCTGGCCTTCGGACCAGCGGATATTCCAGCTGACGGTCCAGGGCTCGGAGTAGGCACCCGGGTCATCGATTACAGATTCGTAGTGCAGGGTTTCCTTGTCGGGCCTGCTGAAGCGTTCCACGGTGTGCAGCTGTTCGGTGTGCATGTAGCCGCCGAAGTCGATCCAGGTCTTTTCATTGAAGCCGACAGTATCCACCACAAGCGTGTCACCTTCCCAGTGGCCAATGGAATGACCGAAATAGGTCGGGTTCAGGTTTTCCGGGTGTGGGCGGCCGTCCATGTGGATTTCGCGCCAGACATGACCGCCACCTTCGAAGATGATGACGATGCGGTCGCGATCCTGGATTATTTCGGCAGGATAGGGGGTGCCCATGGAGCGGGGGCCGCCGGGCGGCAGGCAGAAGCCTTCCGGGTCGTACTTCACGTTGTTGGCCTTGTTGTACTCCCACATGGCGCGGGTCCAGGCCAACATGGGCGGCTGGTCGCCCTCCTTGTAGCCCGGCATGCGCACGGCAAAGTCGGTAACCCAGGGCAGGTTCCATACACCGTCGCCGCCAAGGTCTACAGTGCCGTCCGCCATGCGGGGTGTGGGCGTGGACGGGTGGTCTTCGTTCGCACCAGGCTGGGCCTGGGCGGCCGATTGCAGCGCAATGGCACCGGTGACGGCTGCCGCCAGAACGGCAAGTTTGTATTGATTGGATTTAAATGCAAACACGATACTCTTCCCCTGTAAAAATTAATCTTTAATGTCGGAAGCGATAAGTCTTAAACAAAGCGTCTTAAACAAAAAGCGCGCATTGAAGCGCGCTTGATGTAATGCTGTTATGGCGCGATCAGAGTTCGCAGTCTTCCTTGCCTGCATTGCTCTCGTCAAAGTCACGCTGGCTGGTGCCGGCAAACAGACGCTGGCAAGTGTCCGCGATAACGACAGTCTGCACGTTGCCTTTATAGCTGCCATCCCTTGCACGGGTACCGGTCACGATAACTTCAGTACCGATTTCCAGGGTGTTACGGGTCCAGCCGCGGCGCATCAGGCCATTGGGGCTGCCCATTTCGAAGGCCCACTCTTCATAGTCACCTTCATCGTTTTCCACTTCCACGAAGATGTAAGTGTGCGGGTTTGTCCAGTCAACCTTGATGACAGTGCCGGTCACGTGGACAGGGGAATTGCCGTCGAATTCCGCGGCGAACGAGTGATGGGCCGAGGCCTGGAGTGAGGTGAATCCACCCAGGATGCCGAGAGCCAGTGTAATCAGTTTGGTTTTCATAAAAGTTCTCCGTAAGAGATAAACCTGGTCCAAATATGCGTGCTTCTACTGGTTGGATTGCTTCAGGCTATGTTTGTTTCAGTTACCGGTATTTAAAACAGTTGAATTCGTTGCCCGTTGATATTCATCAATTGAGGGTAATGTCGAACGTGCCTTTTTCTTCACCCAGCGTATAGGAGCCGCGGTACTTGCGGTTGGTCCATGAGCCAAGATTGCTCAGTTTACCAATCATTTCCATGCGTCCTTGCGGCATATCGGCACGGATAGTCAGGGTCCAGGAATCCGCCTCCAGCATGACACTGCTCATTTCCACACCTCGACGGCCCGGGTTGATGGAGCCGGAAAGCTCACCGTTAAAGGCATCTATCAGCAGGCGGATACGTTCAGGTTCCTTGTCTGCAAACGGCGTCAGGTCGCCGGACCAGGAACCCTTGGCCGGATGCCCTGTCTGTGACATGACCGGTATTGCCAAACCGATTAACGCAACAAGTAACAGTATTCTGCTTAACATGTTCTACTCCTAATATCCTAATTCGCCTTGTTGTGATCACCGGCTTTTCCGGGCCACCTCTTAAAATTCTTGCTCTATTCTATCTTTTTTTCGGTTGTCACACTGCACCTTCGTCATAGTCTTGGCGAGTAGGGCAATTGGCATGAAAGCTAGAAAACGGATTGCTCCTAGTTAAGGGGAAGGTAGTCTACTAAAATCTGGTAAATGAAATACAGTGAAGGTATTCTTCCTGCCTTAATTTCCACAGTATTTGCACAAAAAAGGCTGAAAATGACTAAATTACTTAATGTTTTCATGATGTTAGCGCTTCTGATGCTGGATGGGTGTGCGTCCCCGCAAACTTCAGAAGAGACACCCAGATCAGGCAGCACAAACATGGCGCAAGCATCCTCCTCTGGGGATGACCCGAACGAAATGATTTGCCGCCGAGAAGAAGTTAGTGGCACCAATTTTCGGCGTCGCGTCTGTATGACCCGTGCCGAGCGCCAGCGTGAGCAGCAGGATTCTCAGGAAGAAATGCTGGAACGCCGTTCATCCGCGAGAGCTCAATAAGTAAAGTATCTTCATGAAATCAATTCACAACAACCTGCTATTGCCAGGTATTTTTTTATTTACACTGTCCAGCCCGACAGCCATGAGCCAGGGCAGCCTTGCGTCTTGTGCGGACATTGAGGATGCCCAAGAAAGACTGACCTGTTATGACCGTGTTGCTGAAAATACCAGTAACTTGCCCGTTGTACGTTTGCCGCGCAGCACTTCACAGCAGGCAACAGAGACTGTGGCTAACCCACGCACTACAATGCAGCCGCGACGAGACGAGTTCGGTCTGGAAATGAAGCAGGAAAGACAGCAGAGCAGGGGGCCTGACACTCGCACTTTTAGTGTTCTATCCGCTCAACACAATGATTTTACTGGCTGGACCATAGAGTTCGACGGTGGCGGTATCTGGAAGCAGGTCGGCACCGACGATTTCAGAATCGAGGTCGGTGAACGCTATACCGTTCGTCGCGCCACTTTCAATTCTTATATGCTTTCCAGTGAAGGCAACAACAAAAAGATTCGCATCACCCGCGTGGAATAATCTCCACCATTCAAAATTCCATCTCTTAGTTATGCATCGCGCTCGTGGCTTAATAGCCACAAATGACCCATAAAAAAACCCCCGCCGAGGCGGGGGTTTTTTATGACAACCAACTAAACCTTAGAAGGCGTAGTTGTAGCTCAAGCGGTACATACGACCACGCGGATCGAACAGGCCGCCGTTCTCAGTTGTCAGGGTGTTGGCCACCAGCGGTGAATCCTTGTCGCCCACGTTCAGGATAGCCAGCGACACGGAAGAGTCGTTGTTACCTGGAATGTTGTAGGTATACAGGAAGTCGTGGAAGCTCGCGCTGCCCTCGATGGTGTTGTACTGGAAGGCACCCGGATTACGCAGAGAGGTACCGTCGGTCCAGCGGGTGGTCCAGCGGGCAGAGTGGTTACCCACATCGTAGGTGGCCACCAGGTTCACCCGGTTTTCCGGGTTGGTGCCGACACCGGACACACCGCCGCCGTCAGTACCCACCACATCGATAATCTCGCCGGAGTTGGTAGAACCAGCGTA
>JALRBG010000141.1 GCA_023257855.1 Pseudomonadales bacterium
ATAGAAACGCTGAACGGATTTTCCGCCCATGCCGACCAGGGTGAACTGGTCGACTGGCTGCTCCAGGTCTAGGGCAAGCCCCGGGTGATACTCGTGCATGGCGAGCTCAGCGCACTGGATATCCTGTCGATGAAATTATGGCGAGAGCACCGGCTGGCCACGGAGATTCCCTACATCGGCCAGCGCATCTTTTTCTGAACCGGTTTAGCGTTTTTCCAGGGTGCCGAGCCAGGCATCCACATCATTCCAGTCCAGCGGGAAAGTGTGTCCCGTGCCCTGGAGAAGCTTTGCATCCAGCACCACCCCGGCCCGCTCGAGGACACGCACCGTGTCATCAAAACGACTGCCCCAGCCCAGCCTGTCCTCGCTGCCGATGCGCAGGAAGACGGGGAAGTTTTCCAGTGCAGCCAGTTGCGGCGAGTCGGACGCCAGCGCCGGCACGGCGATGATGCCCAGGTAATCACGGGGGCTTCTCGAGGCGATGTCGAGGGATGAGATGCCGCCGTTGGAGATACCCATCAACAGGACCGGGCCATCGGCGATATCGTCACGCTTTTTCAGGGTGGCGATAAGATCATAGACCTTGCCGCCGTTTTCCCCCCAGAATGACTGCCCGTTCGGTGAAACTGGCGCCACCACGGCCCAGCCGCGGTCGATGAAGCCGTCACCGTGATTGCGAAAGGCGCTGCTGGCGATACGGGCATCCCCCGCACCACCGCCCAGGATCACGACCAGCGGATGCTCACCTGCGCCGGGGGTGTCGAAGTAGGCCCGGAAGGCGGAGCCGTCCGACAGGGTGAATTCGGATTGGGTATAGGCGGAAATCGGCATCAGCAGTAACAGGGTCAACAGGAAAGAGCGCATCACTCATCCTCCATTCAAGTAGGATCAATGCTGACACATTTCAGGCACTGCTTGAAGCCGGGTTTCAGGCATTTACCGTCACCCGGAATTTTTTACAACAGCAGGGGTTTCCTTGATTATTGCACCGGGATAGATTGGACATGACCATGGCGGCAGATTATTCTGCCGTGTCGATAGGGGGATCTACATGAAAGTACGCCAGTTTTTGATCTGCCTGGTGCCGCTCTTGGCCGGTGCATTGCCGGCAATGGCCCAGGACATTCCGCGTACCGCTGACGGCACACCTTTCCTGCAGGGCATCTGGCAGGCCCAGACCCGGGCCGCCTTCAGCCTGGAAGACCATGTCGCCCGCCATGACATGCAGGCCGGGCAAAGCGTCGTCGCCGGCGGCAGCATTCCCTACCAGGACTGGGCGCGGGAGAAACAGCAGGCCAATTTCGCCAACCGCGCCGAGCTCGACCCCCTCAACAAGTGCTACCTGCCCGGCGTTCCGCGCATCATGGCCATGCCCTGGCCCTTCCAGATCTTCCAGACCCCCGAGCATGTCGCCATCACCTTCGAATGGACCCAGGTATACAGGCTCATCTATGCCGGCGGCCAGGAGCAGATGTATCCTGGCTTCGAGCACTGGATGGGGGATTCCCGCGGCCACTGGGAAGGCGACACCTTCGTGGTGGTCGTGCGCGATTCCAACGACCGCAGCTGGATGGATGCCGCGGGCAACTTCCACAGCATCGGCGCCGTGATCACCGAGCGCTACACCATGGAAGATGCCGACACCATACGTTATGAAGCCACGATCGACGACCCGGAAGTATTCACCGAACCCTGGACCATCAGTTACCCGCTGGTGCGCCAGACCGACATGGACCGGCTGCTCGAATACCAGTGCCAGGCGGAAGTCGAGGAGGCCAACGGCGCCTTCGAGCGCGTGGATAACCTGTGGTACCCGGCCTCCATTCCTGAAGAAAACATTCCCTTTGATGCCAGCGCCGGTGCCGACCTGCCGCTGCCCGCCGTACCCGCCGACATTCCGCGTCATGCCGACGGCACACCCGACCTGACCGGCCTGTATACCCAGGGCGGCATTGCCAACTACGGCCTGGAAAAACGTGAGAACCTGGCGCTGTTCCCACCCGCCAACGGTGTCATCATCGACCCAGTCGATGGCGTGCTGCCCTACCAGCGATGGGCCCGCGCCGAGATGCTGGAACGGCGTGAACCCTGGCGTGGTTACGATGACCCCACGGCCCACTGTTTCGTCGCCGGCATTCCCCGTTCCCACTACGTGCCGTCGCCCTACATGATCCTGCAGCCGCCCGGCTACACCGTCGTCCTGCACGAGCGCATGTCCTACCGTGTCATCGACATGAACCGGCGCGAACACCTGCCGGACAGCATTCGCCTGTGGATGGGTGATGCTCTGGGCCACTGGGAAGGTGACGTGCTGGTGATCGAGTCGGCCAACTACAACGGCAAGGCCTGGCAGAATGAACTGGGCGATGTCACCAGTCATGCCCAGACAGTGCGCGAATACTATATTCCCCAGGCTGATGGCTTTGTCTACCGCGCCACCGTGTCAGACCCGATCGCCTACAGTCGACCATGGACCATGCAGATGCCGATGCCGCGCCAGGACGGCGAATTGCTGGAAGTCGCCTGCCTGGAAGATAATAATGACCTTGAACACCTCAGAGACGTGCGCGACGAACACCGCGCAACATTGAGCGAAGAGCAATGACCGGCAACGTTTTTTACACCCAGATGAACTCAAACGCATACAGGAGGAGATCGACATAATGAAACTTCAAGGCATAGCACGACTGTTGCTTTTATCCTGTATCTTTTATCCCGTATCCGGGTTTTCCCACCATTCCTTTTCCGCGGAATTCGATATCGAGCAACCGATCGCGCTGACCGGCAAGGTGACACGCATGCAATGGTCCAACCCGCACGGCTGGATCTATATCGACGTGGAAAACGATGACGGCAGCGTCACCAACTGGGCCCTGGAAACCAGCGCCGCCAACAACCTCATCCGCCGCGGCTGGAAACGGGAAGACCTGCCGGCGGGCACGACCATCGTGGTCGAGGGATTCCGGGCCCGCAACGGTACTCCCACCGCCAATATCCGCGGCATCCAGCTGGAAGACGGCCGCCGCCTGTTCTCAGGCAATGCCGAAGAGCTCCGCAACTAGCCACCTGTCGCATGCCAGCAGCACACCAGTATGACCTGATCGTTCTCGGTACCGGCCTGCTGGCGAAAAAGCCGCCGCCAAAGCCGCCTATTTTGGCAAAAAGGTCGCGATCATCGAGAAGGAAAAGTGCTACGGCGGCGCCGGCGTCAACACCGGCACCCTGCCCTCCAAGACGCTGAAGGAATCGGCCCTGTACTATTCCGGCAAGTACGACACCGGCATTTACGGCCACGACCGCGTTCTCGACGGCAAGACCACCATCCAGGATTTCCTCTACCGCAAGAACTACGTCATCGAGACCCTTGAACAGGAGGTGCTGAAGAATATCCAGCGCCACAAGATCGACTTGTTCCATGGCACCGGTTCTTTCGTTGACGAGCATGCCGTCAAGATCATGGGCGACGACGGTGAAAAAACCATTACTGCCGACTACATCCTCATCGCCACCGGCTCCTACCCCTTCCATCCCGACAACATCTATTTCGACGGCATCATCCTCCACGACTCCGACACCATCCTGGACATCATGCGCATTCCGGAGTCGTTGTGCATCGTCGGCGCCGGCGTCATCGGCTGCGAGTACGCCACCATCTTCGGCGTCATGGGCTGCAAGGTCTACCTGGTCAACAACAGCGACCGCATCCTACCCTTCCTCGACAATGAAATCGCGCAGGCGCTGGTCACGCAGATGCATGATGACGGCGTCAATATCCTGTTCAACGCCTCGATCGACGAGATGAACGTGCCCGAGAATATCGAGGACGATAGCCAGATCCGCCTGAAGGACGGCATGGTGTTCGACGTCGACATGTTCCTGTTCGC
>JALRBG010000231.1 GCA_023257855.1 Pseudomonadales bacterium
ACCGCGCAGCTGGTCAACGCGGACGACGGCTTCAATATCTGGTCGCGCACTTACGACCGGGAACTGGCCGACTTGTTCTCGATCCAGAACGAGATCGTCGACGAGGTGGTCTCCGCATTGAGCGTGACCCTCGGTGCCGGCGAATTCGCCATTCCGGGCATGACCCGCAACATCGAGGCCTACGACAAGACCCTGCAGGCGCAGGCGCTGTACAACCAGTTCACGCCGGACAACGTCTTCCGCGCCATCAACCTGCTGGAGGAGGCCGTGCGCCTTGACCCCGAATACGGTCGTGGCTGGCTGATCCTGGGGGATATCTACGACCAGAGCCAGATCATCCTGTCGCAGGACCAGGCCGTGGATTTCCCGGCCCAGGCAGCAAACGCCTTTGCCAATGCGGCAAGGATCGACCCCGAGATGCCCGAATTGATGTTGGTGGAAGCCGGCAGCCTGCGCAACCAGGGCCGCTTCCTGGAATCGGAAAATATCTACCAGCGCTACTTTGAAAGCTACGGCTATTCCGTGGCGCGGGCCATGGACGAATATGCCCAGATGCTGGGGCGTACCGGCCAGTTCAACGAAGCCCTGGCGATGCTGCGCCGGGCAACGCGCACCGAGCCGTTCGCACCCCGGTTCACCTACCGGCTTGCCCTGTTGGAACTCTACCGTGGCAACGATGTGATGGTCAGCCAGTTGGCTGATTACGGGCAGAACCTGGAAGGCGGCGATTACCTGTTCCGCGCCCTGGAATGGGAACTGGCCCTGCGCGATGGCGACCTGGCAAGGGCAGCCGAGCTGATCGATCGTTATTTCCAGGATAGCGCTGCGCCGTCCTACGACACCACGGTGTCACGCCATTTCATGGAGAAATTTGCCGCGGTGTTGAAGGTGAATGATTTCGAGAAATCAACCGATGACATCATAGGCATGATCAACGATCCCTCCATCACACCGCTGGAACTGCAATATGTGGCACGCCTGGTGGCGGTCATGGGCCAGCCGGAAATCGCTCTGGATTACTGGTTCGGGAAGATGGCCAACCCGGCGATCTGGGATGACATCTACGCCGACATGCGCCGCCTGCCGGATTTCAACCAGCTGCTGCAGGAAAAGGGCCTGGTGGATTACTGGCGGGCGACGGGCAACTGGGGTGAATACTGCGTGGCGGCAGCCGGGCAGGATTTTGTGTGTAAATAAATTCAGGTAGGTCGATAGAGATAAGGCGAACGTTGTTCGCCATGCCGGATGCGCCCTGCGGGCTTATGCCGGCCTACGGTAGAGGCCAGGTAAACGAGTTGTAGGCCGGATAAAGGCGTAGCCTGCATCCGGCGTTTGCACCAGACAACATCGGTTTCAGACTTCCTCTTCTTCCCGGTCGGCCCACACGAAACCGATCGGGTTACGCTCTTCCTGTTCGGTCACTTCCATAGCGAAGCACATCATCTGCACGGTGGACTGGTGCGCGAACGTGGTGACCGGGTTGCCCTGCAGCAGTCCCTCGATGCGAATGCCGTCGAAGGAGACCTGCGCAAGTTTCATGACGTGAATCTGGATGCCGCCATGCAGGATGGCCATCACGGCGGGCTGGTAGTGCTCCGGCAGCTGTTCGCGCCAGGCCTTCACTTCGTGGGCGAGTGAGGCAAGGAACACTGCAGCACTGCGATATTCATTTTGCTCCTGCATGCTGCAGTTCGCAGGCAGGGGGCAGTACAACAGCTCCTTGTCTACAGATGGTGGTTTGAATCCCGGCACCGGTGACATCTGCCGGTTCAGGTTTTCCATGATGTTGTCGAGGGTGTTTGGTGTGCCCAGATCCTCGGTGACGTCATCAGCCATGCTGTTTCCTTTTTGTGATTTTGGTTTACAGCGCTGAGTGTACTGCATGCAAGTGCGCGGCTAAAGCCGCAATGGCGCTGTGAAAAGCAGGATTGCAGATAGTTACTTGGCGATATGCTTTTTCAACACCTCATCGATGCGGGTTTGCCAGCCCTTGCCTGTCGCTTTGAAATGCTCGACCACTTCTCGGGACAGCCTGATCGTCACCGGTGTCTTGGTGGGTGCCTTTTGCTGACCGCGGGCCCGAATGGCTTTGACGAGATCCTCAGGCAAGCCTTCGGGGAAGGGTTTCATTTGCCTGAAATCCTCTTCGGTCAGTTCCCTGACCTCACCATCTTT
>JALRBG010000243.1 GCA_023257855.1 Pseudomonadales bacterium
GGACGCCTGCGTCTGGAGGAGCACATGCCCGACGGCCGCGACAGCTTCCGGCGCCTGCGCACCTATGTCAGCATCAACCGGCCACTGAACAGGACCACGCTGGAGGCTGGTGCCGTCTACCTGTCACTGTACGACGAGCACTTCCTCGAACTGGATAACGTGGGATTCGCCCTGAACCGGGTCTACGCTGGACTGGGATGGAAAATGACCGACCACACCAGCTGGCAGGTGGGCATCATGCGTCAGTCGACGCGCACGTATGCCAAGAACCAGTGGATGTTCAACCTGTTTCACCATTATTGACGACACCACTGAGGTCGCCGGCGATCGATCCGCCAATGCGGCCGTCTTGGTCGATGCTGAGATAAGGCAGCCCGAGTTCCTTCAGCCAGGTCTCCCCCTCAGTTCCCCTGAGCATGGCGATGGTCGCCACCGTTCCGGCAATCACGCACTGTTCTGCCACGACACTGACCGAGCTGTAGCCGGACACGGGCCACCCGGTCAGGGGGTTGAGTATGTGGCTGTATTTCCTGCCCTGGATGACGGTGTAACGTTCGTAATCGCCGCTGGAGGCCAGCGCACCCTGCGAGAGACTTATGTGGGCACAGGCCCGGCTGGTATCAAAAGGATCACGAATCCCCACCTGCCAGGCCTTTGTCTCCGGCACGATGCCGACGAGGCGGATATCCCCGCCCAGTTCCACCAGGCCGCTGGCAACGCCCGCACGTTCCGCCAGGGTGGCCAGGCAGTCCGCCGCGTATTCCTTGACGATGCCGCCGAAGTCGATTTCCATCCCCGGCTGGGGCAACGCCACGCTGTCTTCTCCCCGCTCCACTTTCTGCCAGCCGATTTTCACCAGCGCCTTCTCGATATCAGCCGCTGTCGGCAGCGCCTGTCTGTCGGCAAGGTCGTGGTAATCCCATAGGCTGCGCAGCGAACCGCTGGTGATATCGAAGAGACCGTCGCTTTGCCGCCAGCAGGTATCGGCATAGTCGAGCAGACGCGCCGTTTCCTCGTCGATTGCCACGGGGCTGCCGGATCCTGCAGCCTGGTTGATGCGAGTGGTTAGGCTGTCGGGCAGGAACCGGGAATACTTCGCCTCGAGCCGCCTGGCTTCCGCCTCCAGCTGCACTCCCACGGATTGCAGCAGTGCCGGGGCTTCGCCCTGCAGCTGCACCTGGCAGGGACTGCCCATGGCGCGAAACGCGTGGGAGAAAATCAGAAACGGTAACCGATGCCCAGCGACAGCCGGGTGAAATCGACCAGGGCCGGGCTGGTGTCGCCATCGTAAAGCGAATAGCCCTTGTCACTGAGATAACGTTCAGCCACGAACGACAGCGTGACGTCGTCAATCGTGGTCTGCACCTGGATGCCGCCGCTGATGGCGCCGTAAGCCGCCAGGCGGTAATCGCTGGAGTTGAAGGCCAGCAACCCGGACACGTCGTTGACCGGCGTGAAAAAATCCGCCGCCGACTGGCTGTAGTAGCGCAGGCGCGGGGCCACCTGCCAGTTGTCGCCGAGGTTCTGGTACCAGGACAGGTCCAGGGTCACCGAGTTGATGCCGAAGTCGTCGTCGTACAGGCGCAGGTCGACATGCAGTGCAGCATCCGGCCCGGCCAGATAGCGGCGGTAGGCATTCGACCAGGCTATCTGGGTGCGGGATCCGGGGCGGCTGTCGCCGAGTTTGTAGGGATCGGTCAGGAAACCACTGTGGTAAGTCACGTTCAATGACGACTGGAACAGGCTGTTGCGGTCGATGACCTGGCTCACCGACATGAAGGCGCTGGACGTGCGCTTGGATTCATCGGTCACGCGGTTGAACAGGCTGGCGTCGGTGGGACTGAGATCGTCGGAGGAAAAACTGACGCCGCCGGCAATGGTGGTCAGGTCATTGTTGAAATTGCGCGCCATGTCGAAACCACCGCTCCAGGCTTCGTAGTCGTTTTCGTCTGACGCACCGATATTGAAGGCGTAATTGCCGTTGTCGAGGTAGCGCCTCAAAGCGACATTGAAATCGCGGCGCTGCTCATGGATGGTGGCACCGCTCATGACCACGGTTTTTTCATCGCCGAAGGCGGGTACCGTGAACCACGGCGATGCCCCGCTCATGCTCTCGTAACTGGAGGTCAGCGTGAGCCCGTATTCCTCGCCCACCGGCGTCACGAGCTGAAACTGGTGAATATTGATGTCATAGCGCTCGGCGCTGCCGGCAACGAGGTACTGGCCGGGAAGATCATCCTCGGCATAGCGGGATATCCGGTATGACAATGTATTTTCAGTGGGCGGGGTATCCGCGCGGGCAGCGGGCGCAATGCCGGGCAGTGCCAGGGCGGAGGCAGTCAGGGCAAGCAGTTGGCGGGATTTCATGACCGCACGTGCGCTCAGTTGCAGCCGCAACCACCACCGGTGGCACTGTGCCCGCCGTTGGAGGCTTCCTTGCTGAAGTAGATATGGTTGTTGAGCTGCGTTTCCAGCGGATTGGCATCGATGGCCATTTCCGGTTTCGCGAGAACCCCGCGCTCCCAGGCCTGCACCGGCTGGCAGCCGGACAACATGACCGAACAGGGCAACAGCAGCACTAACAGCAATTTCCGGGAACCACTCATGGCATGCCTCCGGCCAGCTTCATGATTTCATTTTCGATGGTTTGTGCATCGCTGCGCCTGAAGCCCTGGTGGCGCATCGCGATCACACCGTCGGCACCCACGAGAAAGGACGTCGGCATGCCCACCACCTTGTAGTCGGCCGGTGAGCGTCCTTCCGGGTCGGACAGCACAATGAAATCGACCGGCTTGTCCAGCAGGAAATCGATGCCGTCTTCAGGATCACTGTCGACATTGACGGCAACAACCTCGAAGGGGACGCCCTGTGCCTGCAGGCGATTGCGCATCTCGTTCATGATGGGCATTGATACCAGGCATGGCGGGCACCAGGACGCCCAGAAATCAAGGTAGACGATCCTGCCGCGAAAATCGGCCAGGGCCATTGAACCGTCCACCTGCAATTGCGGTAACTGCACGGCCGGCGCCGTATCGCCGGTTTCGGCTGCACTGGCACCCTGCACGATCAACACAAGGCACAAGACTGGCAAAAACGCCAGGATTGATGGAATCTGATTGATTTTCATGATTATTTTGTTGTCCGTTTACCAGTAGGACCCGCCCGGCAGCACATTCTTGCAGACTATAAACAACTCTTCACGCCCTTGTCATGGCCCGGTTCACAAGATGGGCAAACCGGGCAGCCAAATTCCCGTAAACTGCGAAACAAGTCCTTTTCTTCCCGGTCTATCACTATAACAATCAAAATCCTGGCAGTCCCGGGAAACCGGGCGGAACAGGAGGAAAATCAAGGGAGTCAGACATGTCATTCGGAAAGCATGCCGCTGTTATTCTATGGTTAATTCTGGCAACGCCAGCGCTTGCCCAGGTCAGTACGACCGAGGTCAACGGCTGGCGCAATTCCCAGGCTGACGGCACATCCGCCAATACCAACGTATCCTTTTCCCTGCGCATGAGCCTTTAGGGAGATGACACGCCCCTCAACACGGCCACCACCGGCGACAATGTAAGCATAAATGTCGTCATCAGGCCGTAGGAAGAAGATGTCGGCGCCCTGGCGGACATCATCATCGTGGATTTCGTGCCGCCAACCAATCTCAAGATGCGCAACGCCGATGGCATTTTTGTGCCATGGGGCGGCAAGCTGAGCACCCTGGAGCCATACCTGGAAGGTGTCACGCTAACCGCGGAACTCGAGGCCGAAGTTTTTAGCGGCCAATTGGGGCTTGCGAATGATCACCGCATCTTTATCGGCTTTCTGGTAAATGATGT
>JALRBG010000301.1 GCA_023257855.1 Pseudomonadales bacterium
CCTCCTATAATTCCCAGCCTTTCCGCTGGGCAAAATTCCGGTTGGAAAAGAGAAGTTGATTAGTTGCGGGGTGGAGCAGTCTGGCAGCTCGTCGGGCTCATAACCCGAAGGTCGTAGGTTCAAATCCTGCCCCCGCTACCAATTTCTCGCTGATGCAGGCCTGTCAGAGCCTGCAGGTTAACAGGAAGGCAGCTCCCCGGGCCCGGCTCTTCATTAACCACGGAGAGGCAGCAGGTTCAATCCTGCCCCCGTTGAGAAATTATAGGGATCCAGGCGGACGTTCCGCCGGTTTCCAAATCAGAAGCCCCTATATGGGGCTTTTTAGTCGGTGCGAAAGTTATGGAAGTGGGCCTAGGGCCCATTTTTTGTTTAGCAAGAATGTGATTTGACGATGAGCAGGCGAGCAACGGAACTGGGTGAATTACTGGAGCCTGCCATCAATGCGCTGGGGTTCAGGCTCTGGGGCATTGAGTACATTCCGCAAGGCAGGCATTCCATGCTGCGGGTGTACCTGGACAAGGAGGGTGGTATCGATATCGAGGATTGTGCGCTGGCCAGCCGCCAGATTAGCAGCATTCTCGATGTGGAGGACCCGATCAGCGGTGAATATACTCTCGAGGTATCCTCGCCAGGCATCGACAGGACATTGTTTAAGCTGGACCAGTTCAATGAGTATCTGGGCTGGCATGTAACACTGAAGTTGACGGAAAACTTCGAAAAGCGAAGGAATTTCACCGGCCAGCTAAAGGCAGTGGTCGATGATGAGGTAGTCATCATCATCGGCGACGAGGAATACACCATTCCTTACGAGTTGATAGACAAGGCCAGCCTGGTCAGCCAGGTCTGAGCCGATACTGAAGAGTTAGCAGCCCGGCTGCAGTAAAGCCAGGTTTACAGGTTATTCCCGGTCAGGGAGTGTTAAAGGTAACTTTGAGATGATTAACAAAGAAATTTTGATGGTAGCTGATGCCGTCTCCAATGAGAAAGGTGTCTCCAGGGATGTGATCTTTAGTGCCATAGAGTCTGCTTTGGCCTCCGCCACAAAGAAACGCTACGTGGACGAGGAAATCGACTGCGAGGTCATCATCGACCGTGATACCGGTGACTACGAAACTTACCGCGTATGGACCGTTGTCCCTGATGACGAGCTGGCACTGCTGGGATCCCAGTTCACAATCGAGGAAGCTCATGAAAAGGATCCGAACCTTGTTCCGGGTGATGTCTATCGTGAAAAAATCGATAACGTGGAATTCGGCCGCATTGCCGCACAGACTGCCAAACAGGTCATCGTGCAGAAGGTGCGTGAGGCCGAGCGTGAGATCGTGGTTGCCGAATACAACGACAAGGTCGGCCAACTGGTCTCAGGTACCGTCAAGAAAGTCACTCGCGACAATGTCATCGTCGATCTTGGCAACAATGCCGAAGGCCTGTTGCCTCGCGAAAACCTGATTCCCCGGGAAACCTTCCGTATCAATGACCGCCTGCGTGCGCTCCTGCTGGAAGTACGTACCGAACTGCGCGGCCCCCAGCTCCTGCTCAGCCGCACGGCGCCGGAAATGCTGGTGGAGCTGTTCAAGATCGAAGTGCCGGAAATATCCGAGGAAATCATTGAGATCAAGGCGGCGGCCAGGGATCCCGGTTCGCGCGCCAAACTTGCCGTCAAAACCAACGACGGACGTATCGATCCCGTAGGTGCCTGTGTCGGTATGCGCGGTTCACGCGTCCAGGTGGTCTCCAATGAGCTCGCCAACGAACGCATCGACATCATCCTGTGGGACGACAATCCCGCCCAACTGGTGATCAATGCCATGGCCCCTGCCGAAGTGGCCTCCATCGTGGTCGATGAAGACACCCACACCATGGATGTCGCCGTCGCCGAGGAAAACCTGGCGCAGGCCATCGGCCGCAACGGCCAGAACGTGCGTCTGTCCAGCGAACTCACTGGCTGGACCATTAACGTGATGAGCGAGGAAAGCGATGCCGAAAAGCTGCAGACGGAATCAGCAGGCACCATCAAGAATTTCATGGAAAGCCTGGA
>JALRBG010000357.1 GCA_023257855.1 Pseudomonadales bacterium
CCAACCGGCAAGACTGGATTATCGCCACCAAGACCGGCGAGGAATTCGAGAACGGTGTTTCCCGTTTTGATTTTTCCGCATCGCATACCCGCAAGAGTATCGAACGCAGCCTGAAACGCCTGAACACCGACTACCTGGATATCGTGCTCATTCATTCCGATGGCAATGATGAAGCCATTCTGCAGCAGGGGGATTGCGTGCAGGCGCTGCAGGATTTGCAGAACGAAGGCCTGGTGCGCACCATCGGCATGTCGACCAAGACCATAGCCGGGGGCATCATGGCCGCATCCCTGCTCGACATCGTCATGATCATTTACAACCTGGAACAGCGTGATGAGGCGGTGCTCGAGTATGCGCGGGAAAACAACAAGGGGATACTGGTCAAGAAGGGCCTGATGAGTGGCCATGCGGGCTCGGTGGAAGACAGCATGCAGTTGCTGATGCAGACGCCGGGCATCCAGTCCGCAATTATCGGCACCATTACCCCGGACCACCTGGCGGAAAATACCAGGCTCGCGAAGCAGTTTGCCTGAACAACCAGGTTTTACTTGTTCTTGATCTTGTCGACGATCGCCGAAGTCGAACAGTTGTCGAGGAACGACAGCACCTTCACTTCGCCGCCGTATCCCTGCACGATGTCGGCGCCCACTACCTCGCCGATGCCGTAGTCGCCACCCTTGACCAGGCAGTCCGGCCTGATGACCTCAAGCAGCGCTTCGGGCGTATCTTCTGAAAACGACACGACCCAGTCCACCGCTTCGAGCCCTGCGACAACGGCCATGCGCCGGTCGATCGGGTTGATGGGACGTCCCGCCCCTTTCAGCCGTTTCACCGAATCATCGTCATTGATCGCGACGATCAGGCGGTCACCCAGCTTGCGTGCCTCCTTGAGGTAGCCGACATGCCCGGCATGGATGATATCGAAGCAGCCGTTGGTGAAGGCCACCTTTTCGCCATGCGAACGGGCATCGGCGACAGCAATAGCCAGCTGTTCGCGGGTCATAACACCGCGATCTGAGCCGCCATCACGCTGCACTTCCCGGCGCAGCTCGGGGCCGCTGATGGCCACCGTGCCTACCCGGGTGACGGCAAGGCCAGCGGCAATATTCGACAGCGCCACTGCCTCGGGCAACGGAGCGCCGGCAGCCAGTGCTGTGCCCAACACCGAAATAACGGTGTCGCCTGCGCCCGTGACGTCATAGACATCACGCGCACGTGCCGGGATATGCAATTCGGGCTCACTGGCGCGTATCAGGCTCATGCCATGTTCGCCGCGGGTGACCAGCAGGGCCTCGAGTGAAAGCGTTTCGAGCAGCTGCCGGCCTTTGGCAACCAGCTCTTCCTCGCTCGCGCATTCGCCAACCACCTGTTCAAATTCACTCAGGTTGGGGGTCAGCAGCGTCGCACCCCGGTAGCGCGAAAAATCCGTGCCCTTGGGATCGACCAGAACTTTCACGCCAGCCTTGACTGCAGCGCTGATCAGTTCACTGACACCGGCCAGAGCGCCCTTGGCGTAATCGGACACGATGAGGATATCGGTACCGGCAAGCAGTTTGTTGGCCCGCCTGTTCACTGCCGCCGCATGTTCGGGTTCGAACTTCTCCTCGAAGTCGAGACGGATCAGCTGCTGGTGCCTGCTTACCACGCGCAGCTTGGTGATGGTCGGCTTGCCGGGCACCTTTTCGAAATCACACAACACGCCGGCGGCCGCCAGGCGCGCCTGCAGCCCAAGCCCGGCTTCATCATCCCCGACCAGGCCCACTAGCGTGGCGGCACTGCCCAGTGCGGCGATATTCAGCGCCACGTTGCCGGCGCCACCGGGACTGTCTTCGGTGCTGCCGACCCTGACCACGGGTACGGGTGCTTCGGGAGAAATACGCGAGGTGCTGCCTTGCCAGTAGCGGTCAAGCATGGCATCGCCAACCACGAGTACACGTGCGGAATCAAACTTGGGAATTTCGAGATTCATCAGGAGTAACACGGCCCGGAATTGAAGTGGCCGCTATCATACCATAGCCGATGCCTGTTGCTGATTCTGTTACAATGCGGCTCAAATTCCAGAACGCCGATGATGCAGACGCCACCCCCCTTCAGCTCTTTTACGCACCTCAAATACTGGCCCACATGGCTGGGTATTTCGCTGCTCATCCTGGTGGCATGGATGCCCTTCAGTGTGCGTTACCATGCCGGGCAGCTGCTTGGCCTGCTGATATACCACCTGGCACGGGAGCGCCGCTACATTACCCGCATCAACATCGCCACCTGCTTCCCGGAACTGGACATACAGCAGCAGCATGAACTGGTAAAACAGAGCTTTCGTGAAAACGGCATCGGCCTGATCGAAACCGCCACCGGCTGGGTGCGCAAGCAGGGCACCTTCAGGGAGCAGACCACCCTGATCGGTCTCGATAAACTGGAAGCGGCCCAGGCCAGGGGCAAGGGCATCCTGCTCATCGGCGCCCACTATTCCACGCTGGATTTCGGTGCCAATCTGTTGTCACTGTTCCACCCATTTGCCGTGACCTACCGGCCGCATCGCAACGCCCTGTTTGATGCCTTCATGCTGCGCGGCAGGCTGTCCAACTGCAACGGGGTCTTCGATCGCAACGATATCCGCGGGGCCTTTCGCCACCTGAAACAGGGCAAGACGCTCTGGTATGCGCCGGACCAGGATTACGGCCCGGACCATGCGGTATACGCCCCTTTCTTCGGCAAGCCGGCAGCTACCATCACCGCAGGCTCCCGCTTTGCCGCCTTCAACGATTCCTCCGCCTTCCTGATCAGGCAGCACCGCAAGGGAAAATCCCCGCAGTACGAAATCGAATTCACGCCCTTCCCGGATACCTTCCCGGGCGCCGATGATATTGCCGACGCTACGCTCGTCAACCAGATGATCGAGCGGGCCATTCGTCAGTACCCGGCGCAGTACCTGTGGATGCATAAGCGCTTCAAGACGCAGCCCGGTGGAAAACCCGAGAGCCCGTATATCAACATCGCCACACCCAACCACCGCCTGACAGAAGCCCAGTATGAGCGCATCATCGGGGGCGCCACGCAAGTTGCCGAGCTGCATGGCGTTCTCGATTACAAACTGCCCACAGGGTTGTGGGTCAGGCAGTACCCGCGCGTCATCAGCAAGCGCAGGATCTTCGGGCATCCCGCCAGGATCTTTGATCAGCATGCCAAGAACCTGAGAATGCACGGTATCGATTCGATCACCGTCGATAATTTCTTTCGCGTGCCCGACAGGAAACTCTCACTGGTGAGCTACTTCGTCCCGGAAGGCAAGCTGCTCAGCCAGTTGCCCGCACGCGAACTGCCCCTGCAGGCGCTGGCGGCCTTCATGGCACAGCTGCATGCCAAAGGCTTCTGCTGCAAAAAACCCGTGCTGGACATGTTCATCATCCGCGCGCAAGGCTTTGCCGTTGTCGACCCGACCGACTTTATCCTGTCACGCACGCCGCCCTCCCTGAAGGAGCGTCGCAACAGCCTGATCCAGCTGAGCCGGAACCTCAACCTGTCCGGCAGCGGCCGGGATGACTTCTTTGCCTGTTATGCCGACCAGGCCGGGCTTGCCATATCCGGAATGGAAGCCTGAACCTGATGCTCTCTTTTATCGACAAGCTCGCTACAAGGGATCTGCGCTGGCCCGCGGTGGCCATCAGCTGCCTGTTTTCCCTGGTCGTCATTGCGACCAACCCGATTCCCAATGACGACGCCTTCAGCTACCTGCGCGCGGCCGAACTGTTTTCACAGCAGGGCCTTAACGCCACGCTTTCCGCCTACGGCTGGTACGGCTACTCGGTGCTCATTGCCATCGTCAGCCACGTGGTTCCGGGCGATCTCTTCACGAGCGCCCACCTGGTCAATTCGCTGGCCTTCGCCCTGCTGATCTATGCCTTCATTACCCTGGTCGCCGAATTCGATGCCTCGCCGCGAGTGCAGGTGTTCGCGACATTCGTCATCCTGTGCTACCCCACACTGAATGAAATGCGCTTTAACCTGATCCGCGATTTTGCCTACTGGGGCTTCTGCCTGGCTGCCCTGGTGCAACTGATCCGTTACCACCGGTCCGGGGCATTGATTCATGCCGGCAGCTGGCTGCTGGCCATAGCCGCGGCAGTGTTCTTTCGTCTGGAAGGATTGCTGGTTATCCTGGCGTCACCGGTTGCCCTGCTTCTGCCGGGCATGCGGCCGATGCATGACAGGCTGAAACTCGCCGGCATCCTGTTGGGCTTCATCGGTGCTGGCATCGTCCTTATCCTGCTGGTATTCCTGGCCGCGGACGTGAACCTCATCGAGGTGTTCAACTTCGCCTACCGCTGGTACCTGCCGCTGCTGGCCGACTATCCTGAGACACTGGCAGGCGCCGCCACCAGTGAAAGCCTGTCCTTTCACCTGTCCCCCGAGCTCGAATACTTCACCGGCAAGGGCATGCCGGTATTGTTTGCCGGCTACCTGTTTGCGGTGATATCGAACCTGGTCATGGCCACCGGGCCGGCCGCGAGCCTGTTCCTGGCCTGGTCCCTATGGAAATTGCGTCCGGTATTGCAGGTTGCGTGCAAGGCACCATGGTGGTGTTTCCTGGTCAGCGCCGTGCTGGCGCTGCTGATCTTCGTTTCCATCATGCAGTTCCTGACCACGCGCTATGCCGTCATGGCCGCCCTCCTGCTGCTGTCGTTGCTCCCGCTGTGCATCGAAGCACTGTACCGGCGCTGCACCGAAATCAATGCACTGAACAAATTCCAAACCGTTTTCATCGCCTGCGTGGTGTACTTCCTGGTGGACAGCCTGGTCAGCTTTGGTTATTCGAAACGCTACATCGAGGACGCCATCGCCTGGACTCACGACAACATTGGCATCGACACTGCAGTGGTGACCAATAATTTTGCCGTCGCCTACTATTCAGGATTGGTGGAAAACTATGATGAGGTCGATCCCGACCCGTTGCTGCTGCTCTCGGCGCCGCAGGATTCCGGCTACCTGGTACTCGACGTGGACAACGACAACAGTGAGGCCATGTCACTCCTGTCGCAGCGCAGCGACCTCACGGAAATCGCGCGCTTTGCCAACCGGCGCGAAGACGCCGTAATCATTTTCAGGGTGAACTAGCCGTGGCGGCTTTTCAGTCGCTCGCCCCTTAGCCTCACCTGTTCCCAGAACCCGGCATTGCCTTTCAGCGCCTGCCTGAGGTCACCCCCGGCATAGGCGCGAACGAAGCGCAGCAGGTCGCGATGCGTCAGCCCGATATCCATCGCGGAAAAATACAGGCTGCCGATATCCTTGATCACCCAACGCAAGCCCAGTCGGCGCTTCACCAGCGCCCGGTGCAGGTCGATGAGGGTCAGGCGTGAATCACCGGAGCCGGTTACCATGAAATGGCAGATGTAAAAATCCCGGTGACAGATGCCGTTGCCATGCATGGTCCGGCTGATGCCGGCCACTTCCCTGATCAGGGCAAGCTTGTCCGCAAATGCCGGCGGCTGCGCGACCCAGTCACAGGTAAGGTCTTCGAGGTTTTCCTGGGTGCCCACATCCTCGGTGACGATGAAGGATTCGGTCGCCTGCGGCAGGAGGCCGCGCCGACCCCAGCCGGCTATGATTGGTACGCGGACTCCCAGTTCGCTGAGTTTCGATAACGCGCGCCATTCATTGCGCGCACTGGTGACCGGCAGGCGCAGCTGTACCAGGTTTTTCAGTACCTCGCCGGTTGGGGTGCCCCGGTGGTATTTCACGAAGTAGCGTTTGCCGGAAAACGTTACGGCATAGGTGCGACGACTTTCCAGCGCGCGAAACTCCTGCCCCGGCATGCTTGCAAATAGCGCAAACGGATCACGATCTTCCACCGCTTCGGCAAGTGCATCGTCGAGAAAGTATTCAGTTGCCATCTTCCTCGATCCTTGAACCTGAAACGATCATTTGCGCCACCAGCGCCGGCATGTCGTAAAAATTTCCGGCCCTGCCATAGGCAATGCCATTGGCACGCCAGCGTGGACGCTCTTCGCCCTGCAGCATTTTCAGCAGGACGGCATTCATGGACTGTTGACTGAACGGCGCCGGAAGTACCGCACCTGAATCGGCCTGTTCGACATGGAAAGCATACCCGCAGGTGGCCGTGGCGAGCACCGGCAAACCGGCGACAATGGATTCCAGGATCACCATGCCGGCGCTTTCCTTCTGCGATGGCTGCAGGCAGATATCGGCGCCCTGGTAAAAACGCGGCAGGTCGTCGCGTCCTGACAGGATCCTTATCCTGTCAGCGACACCCAACCGGGATGCCAGTCCGGCATAGCGCCCCTGCCTGTCATTGCCTAGTACCAGGAGGCGGGTCCGGTGCCTGATCGATTCAGGTAACGAGGCCAGTGCCCTGATCGACCTGTCGACACCCTTGACCGGGTAACCGGTGCCGACCTGCAGCAGGATGAGTTCATCTGCGCCGATGCCGAATTCATCACGAAATTCCTGGCGCACCTGCCCGGCATTTTCCGGCGCCATGCGATCGCGGGCAATGCCGGGCGGCAGGTCAACCATCCGGGATTGCGACTGTGGATAACAGGCCAGGTATTCGTTCTTTTGCATTGGCGACAACATGAACAGATCGGTGTTGCTGTCGGGGCCAAACACGGCCTTCTCAAATGCCATGTACTGCCGGCTGCGCGGCGTCCAGCGATAGAAGAAATTGCGTTCACGGGTCGCCTTCCAGGCGAAACAGGTATCCGCGGCAAAGTAATAATCCAGGTACGGCAGACGGTTGAACCCAATGACCGCATCGTATTGATGCTGCGCCAGGTGCCGCTCCAGGAACATGAGAAATTGTTTGCGGGCGGAAACGCTGTTGCCGGAAGCATTCATCGCCTGTACCAGCAGCATGTCTTCGGGCATATCACCTTCGCAATTCATGCAGATGACATCGACCTGTGCGCCCTTATGATGCAGGCTTTCCCCGATGCGGCGACAGTCGCGCTGCAATCCTCCATGGGCAAACCAGTCGAAAAGTACCAGCGCGACTTTCATGATGCCTCGAGCTCCTGCATGGCGGCCAACACCTGTTCAGGTGCCAGTTTTTTCAGGCAGTCGGTATGGCCCAGCGGGCAAGTGCGCCTGAAGCACGGGCTACAATCGAGCCCCAGTGACACGATCCTGACCTTGTCGGCCAGCGGCGGCGTGAATGCGGGCGAGGTGGAGCCGTAGACCACCACCAGGGGGCGTGCCAGGGCAGCGGCGATATGCATGAGTCCGGAATCGTTGCTGATCACCTGTTCGGCGCAGGCCATCAGGTGTATGGCATCGGTCAGGGAGGTTCGGCCGGTCAGGTCGATACAGCGGTCGCGGTATGTCCCGGGAATTTCCCCGGCAATGCGCTGTGCATCGCCCGCGTCATTGGCGGATCCCAGTATCCAGGCCTGGCCGCCTTGTTCCAGCCAGCGTGTCGCCACCCCGGCATAGTGGGTAGCCGGCCATTTCTTGGCCTCGCCGAATTCCGCGCCCGGGCAGAGAACGAGCACCGGCGCATTGCGGGCAAGCGCCAGTTTCGCTGTCACCGCCGCCTTGTCGGCTTCACTGACGCGCAACGCCGGGCGCGGCAGGGGCTTTGGCAACTGTTTGCCGCTGGGCAGGGCCAGTGCCACGAATCGCTCCACCATCAACGGATAGGCCTGCTTGTCGAGATCGCGGCAATCGTTGATCAGCAGTGACCTTGCTTCTCCACGCCAGCCGGTCCGCAAGGGTATGCCGGCAAACCAGGGAATCAGTGCAGACTTGAATGAATTCGGCAGGATGATGGCCTGGTCGAAACGCTGTGCTTTCAGTTCGCGGGCAATGGCGCGGCGCTTGCCCAGGCCCAGTTCACCGTGGCCGACTGTCATGTCGATGGTGCCTGACACTTCCGGCATGTGTTTGAGCAGGTCACGGCTCCAGGCCGGCGCCAGGACATGGATCTCGCAGTCGGGAATATTTTTTTTCAGCGCGATGAACAGGCCCTGGGCCATCACCATGTCACCCACCCAGGACGGTCCGATGATGAGAATCTTCATAAGGCCTGGCGCTCCAGGGATTATTTTGATTCAGGTGCCACGCGCAGCACTTCGATCATGGTGGTGACGCCGGCGGCAACTTTCTGTGCGCCACTGAGCCGCAGGCTGCGCATGCCTTCCTGGTAGGCCTGGCGGCGCAGCTTGGGCAGGTCATCCTTGGCGTCGGAAAATTCCTGCAGTGAATCGGTATACGGCATGACCTCGTAGATGCCCTGCCTGGCTTTTTCCAGTTCACGCAGGAAAGCGCCCAGTTCCAGGGGTCTGTCCTGCTGCTTGGCTTCTTTGGCGGCACTCATTTACAGCGGAGTGTATAGCCCCTAAACGGAAAAACAAGCGTTTATTGGGAAGCTGCGAATGGCTTAAGCGGCAAGCGCCGCGCGTAATTTTTTTACCGCAGCCAGGCTTTTCGGCGAAGTGTCGAATTCCTGCTTGAGCTTGCCAATGGTGGTGGACACAGTGCCATAGCGTTTCAACCCGAAACGCCCAGCAATGTCCTGCAAGGTGACCCCCGACAATTCCTGGCACAGGTACATGGCGGTCCAGCGTGGAATATTTTTCGACCCGGGGCCGCGGGCAGCATGGTAGATGCTTTTCTCCGGCACCTTGTATTGCTTCGCTACTGCGGCAACCACCTTGTTGATGGACGGGCGAAGCCTGGCACCGGTACCCCTGGATTTTCCGCGCACGGCCCCTGCCATATGCTTAGAGCGGGCACGCTGGCGAAAGCGCTCGTCACCGAGAATGGAAAGCAGGTTTTTCTTGCTGTAAAAATGCGCCAGCTCGTTGTCCACACCTTCGGCAACGTATGCACCGTAACGGGCGTTCGGCCTGGCACCCTGACCCATGGTGGCAACAACGTCATTGCGATTGAGCCAGGCAGGCACAGGAGCCTTGTTTATATAAGCCGGCAGGGAGGACCAGGCATAGGCGTCAGGCTTGTTCCGGCTTTGTCGCGGCAGATTGTGAATGTAGCGGGAGACACCGGACAAATATCGGTCCGGTTGCACAAGCACGGATTTATAGCGCGACCTGAAAACCGGGCCGGCTGTGTGACGCAGGCGCTGGTAATTTTGCGTGTACAGGCCGTCGACCTGGCGCATGAAGCGGCTGAGGTTGCTCTCAGGCGTGCGCACCAGCAGGTGGTATTCGTTGTTCAGGAGGCAGTAACCAAGTATTACCACGTTGAACCGGGCGGCCGCATCGACAACGTCGCTGAGGAAGGTCTGGAAAAATTTCGTGCCCGGGAAAACGCGATCGTGTTCCTGTCCCCGGTTGCTCACGTGGTAACAGGCATCCGGGTATTCAATGCGGAGGGGTCTGGCCATAGGGGTCGTTGGTCCTGGTGTTCCTGCTTCTTTATTATTGTTTTACGTGCCTGGCTCCTGCATGCCTGCCAGATGCGGTCTTAATTCAGCGCCCGAACCCCATAAGTATTGGGATTGTTGGCTCAATTGTGAACCAATTGTGTAATAAAGGTGCAAGATTGTAGAGGAAAACGCCTGAAGAAAACAGGCCTCAGGTACTTCAGGGTTTCTCGGCAACGAAGATGGCACGCACAGGGGCGGGATAGCCCTCTATGGTGATGGCGGGATTGTCCTTGTCCAGTGCCTCGGGCAGGGATTCGAAGGTCATCCATTCCGTGGTGTGCTGCTCCTCGACGGTCGTCTTCGACACGCTTACCAGCCGGATATGGCGAAACCCGGCTTTCTTCAGCCATTCATGCAGCGTATCGCAGCTGGGCAGGAACCAGACGTTGGGCATGCGCGCGTAACGCCCCTGCGGCACCAGTGTCATGCCCTCCTCCCCTTCGATCACGAGCGTTTCAAGCACCAGTTCGCCGCCGCTGCGCAGGCAGTCCTTCAGGCCGTAAAGGTGGCCGAAAGGCGAGCGGCGATGGTAGAGCACACCCATGGAAAATACCGTATCGAAGGCATGCAGCTCGGCCGGCAGGTCCTCCAGGGCGAGGGGTGCGACAAAGACCGGCGGGGCTTTCAGGAAGTGGCGAATGGCCCAGTACTGCATGGAGAACAGCAGGTGCGAGTCGACGCCCAGCACGAAGCGCGCATCGGCACCGGCCATGCGCCAGCAGTGGTAACCGTTGCCGCATCCCACATCCAGCACGGTGCGGTTTGCCAGCGGAGAGATATGGTCCTTGAGACGATCCCATTTCCAGTCCGAGCGCCACTCGGTCTGGATATCCATCCCGAACAACTCGAACGGCCCCTTGCGCCAGGGCTGCAGTTTCAGCAGGGACCGCTTCAGTGCTGCAAGCTGCGCATCACTGCATTGGCCGGCTTCGCCGATGCGCACGCCATCGACGAGATCAAAGGATGCCGGCTCCAGCACGGGCAGCTCGCGCAGAGCCTCGACCCAGCCGGGGAAATCGCCGTGCCTGAAGTCGTTCAGGAAATCTTTCGGCAGTGTGTCGACGATGCGCGACAGTTTCTTGTCGTCTTCCAGGAGCGGGATGAGTTCAGAATAATCCATACTGCTTCCGCCTCAGGGCGACTTGATCGCAACCATGGAGGCAAAGTTGAAACACTGGAACCAGATATCATAGGAAAAGAAACCTGCTTCCTGCAGCCTGCTTTTGTGCTGGGAAAGTGTCTCTGGAACCAGTACTTTTTCCAGCGCAGCGCGCTTGCGGCTGATTTCCAGTCGTGAATATCCCTGCTGTTCCTTGAAGCGGTGATGCATGTCGATGAACAGCTCATTGAGCGCCGGGTCCTCGAAACGCACCTTTTCCGACAGGATGAGCATGCCGCCGGGTCTCAGGCCTACGAAGATTTTTTTCACCAGTCCGTCGCGGGCTTTGGGATCGATAAACTGCAGCGTGAAATTCATGACGACGACGGAGGCGTTTTCGATTGGCGTGTCCAGGATATCGCCGCACTCCACCGTTACAGGAATCGACCCGGTATCTTTCGCGAAGGCTTCACGGCAACTGCGAACCATGGCCTCTGAATTGTCCACGCCGACGATTTCACAATCTGCCACCTTGATGCTGCGGCGCATGGACAGGCTTGCCGCACCGAGTGAACAGCCCAGGTCATAACAGCGTGTGCCCGGCTGTGCATACTGAGCCGCCAATGTGCCGATCATCGCGATGATGGTTGCGTAGCCCGGTACTGACCGGTTGATCATGTCCGGGAATACGGCCACGACCTTGTCGTCGAACACGAAGTCGGTATGGGGCAGACCGGTGGCGTAGAGGGTGTCTTTGGCGGACACGATTCAGTCCTTGCCGACCTGCGCTTCGGTGTAGCCCCTGGCGATCAGCTGTTCACGGATTTTCGCGGCGTGTGCCGCCAGGGATTCCTGGGAAACCTCGCGGGAATTCCTGAAATCCATATCCGCTGTGGTATCCATCGGCATGAGATGGATGTGGGTATGCGGCACCTCGATGCCGATGATGGAAACACCGATGCGCTTGCACGGCACCACCGCCTTGACCGCCTTCGCCACGCGCTGGCTCACGGTCATCAGGTGGCGTGCCGTTGCCTCGGGCACGTCATCCCAGTGGTTCACTTCCTCTTTCGGGATCACCATGCAGTGGCCGTCCCGAATGGGCATGATGGTCATGATGGCGATGCAAAGGTCGTCTTCCCAGATAAAATGACCGGGAATTTCCCTGGCTATTATTTTGGTGAATATGCTGGCCACGGCAGTTTCCTGATGGTTGTACAAGGGCGACCGATTTTACAGGAAGCCCATACCAGCGTCATTGTCGTTTACTTGCGCTCATCGATCGGCAATGCCGTGGTGGCGATCACCTGCCGCAGCACGAAACTGGAATGCACGTCTGACACCCCCGGCAAGGGCGTGATCTTGTTGAGCAGGAAATCCTGGTATTCCTCCATATCCCTGACCAGCACCTTCACCTGGTAGTCTGCCGTCTGGCCGGTGATGAGGATGAGTTCCAGCACCTGCGGGTATGCCTTCAGCGCTTTTTCGAATTGCTCGAAGCGGTCCGGTGTATGCCGGTCCATACGGACCTGGATGAGTGCCAGCATCTTCAGGCCCAGTTTCGAGCCGTTCACCAGCGCGACATATTTCTCGATCACCCCCTCTTCTTCCAGGTGCCTGACCCGCCGCAGGCACGGCGACGGGGACAGGCCCACCCTTTCCGCCAGGTCCTGGTTGCTGAGCCGCCCGTTTTCCTGCAGGGCCTGCAGGATGCGCCTGTCTGTTCTGTCGAGATCCACGTTCTGCTCCTTAATATTGCCCACGGCTGATTTGATGATATTATATGCCATTAAATATCATTATTTTAGATTTATTTGCCATTTTAATTGATTTTAACGCGATTTTAGCAATTTCTTCGCGTGGCACATCCGGTACACTACGCGCTCTGTCAATCAATGGACGGATTACCCGAGGAAGACCGTGAACCGATACGACCACAGCAAGTACAAGGCATTCACTCCCGTTGCCCTGCCCGACCGCACCTGGCCGGACAAGGTGATCACGCAGGCGCCGACCTGGTGCAGCGTGGACCTGCGGGACGGCAACCAGGCCCTTATCGAGCCCATGTCCGTCGCCCAGAAACGGAAGCTGTGGGAATTGCTGGTGGATGTCGGTTTCAAGGAAATTGAAATCGGGTTCCCGGCGGCGTCCCAGCCTGACTACGACTTCGTGCGGTGGCTGATCGAAGAGAACAAGATTCCCGACGACGTCACCGTGCAGGTCCTGACGCAGGCACGCAAGCATCTGATCGATCGCACGTACGAGGCACTCAAAGGTGCCAAGCGCGCAATCATCCACATGTACAACTCGACGTCGATCGTGCAGCGCAAGCATGTCTTCAAGTTGGACAAGCAGGGCATCATCGACATCGCGGTCAACGGTGCTAGGGAGGTTCTTGCCGGTGCGAGAAATGCGCCTGAAACCCACTGGCGTTTCCAGTATTCCCCGGAAAGCTTTACCGGCACCGAAATGGAATTTGCCGTGGAGATCTGCGATGCCGTGAACGATGTCTGGCAACCGACGCCGGACAACAAGGTGATCATCAACCTGCCGTCGACCGTGGAAATGGCTACGCCGAACGTCTACGCCGACCAGATCGAATGGTTCAGTCGCCATGTGAAATACCGGGACTCCATCATCCTCAGCCTGCACACGCACAACGACCGCGGCTGTGGCGTGGCCGCTTCGGAGTTGGCACTGATGGCTGGTGCCGAAAGGGTCGAGGGCACACTCATGGGCAACGGCGAACGTACCGGCAACCTCGACGTAGTGGTCATGGCCATGAACATGTACAGCCAGGGTGTCGACCCGAAACTGGACTTCAGCGACATGGACCGCATCTGCGCGGTGACCAAGGAATGCACGCAGATCGATGTGCACCCGCGTCACCCCTACGCGGGAAGACTGGTATTTACAGCGTTTTCCGGCTCCCACCAGGATGCCATCAAGAAATGCCTGGACATCTACCACGAGGGCGATACCTGGGACATTGCCTACCTGCCCATCGATCCGCGTGATATCGGCCGTACCTACGAGGACGTCGTCCGCGTGAACAGCCAGTCCGGCAAGGGCGGCGTCGCCTACGTCATGGATTCAAAGTACGGCTTCCAGTTGCCGCGCTGGCTGCAGATCGAATTCAGCCGCATCGTTCAGAAAGCTGCCGAAGACAGCGGCCAGGAAATCATGCCGGAACAGATCTGGGAGCTCTTCCGCAAGCAATACCTGGAACTGCCTTCCCCGCTGCTCCTGAAAACCTTCACCATCGAGAAGGCCGGCCATGAAACCATCAAGGGCTCCATCGAACTGGAGGGCCAGGTATTCGAGATCAGCGGCAAGGGCGCCGGCATGCTTGAGGCATTCGTCGATGCCCTGGAATCCACCTTTGGCATGGACCTGCAGATTCTTGAGTACGGTGAGCACGCGCTGAGCCAGAGCTCCAGCGCCGACGCCGTGACCTACCTGCAACTGAAGTACGACGGTCGCCGCTATACCGGCATTGCCATCGACGAGGACATCGTCACGTCTTCCGTCAACGCACTGCTCAATGCGGTCAGCCAGGCCCTGCACGCCCGTCGCAAGGAAGCCGCCTGACACAACCGGCAGGTGAAGGAATGCTTTTTCACCTGCCGGTTCACATACACAATTTTCCCTTCGGGTTTCACCCCGGCGATTATTTTTTATCACCTCAATTTTATTGAGCGCATAGTGGCTTTGACTTACTATTTCGCTTATTCGCCATTCGCGTGAAGTTCCTTCCTGGTTGCTCAACCCGGGCGGGAAACAACCTGTGAATGACATCTATTTCGACGACTGGTAACAGGCTTTCATGGAAGCTGCAGTACCCGACAGTACCCAACTTTTGAAATTACTGGCGACCCCCATGCCATTCGGGAAGTACGCAGGCAGAATGATCATCGACCTGCCGGAAGCCTATCTGTTGTGGTTCCAGCGCAAAGGGTTCCCCAAGGGTGAAATCGGCGATTTATTGGCACTTTCGCTCGAAATTTCGGTTACAGGCAGCAGAAATCTGGTCAAATCCCTGAAAAATGGATGAAATCTGCAATCTAAACTCCACTTATCTCTTTGATTTCGAAGTACACCGCTCGAAGCGTAAATCTCTGATGCTTTTTATCAAAGGTGGGAAAGTTGAGGTACGAGCACCCCGATTTGCCTCAACCAAGTGGATAAATGAGTTCGTTTATTCGCAAAAAGAATGGATTCTTGGGGAAATTGCCCGGCAACGTCGCCATTTTCGCCAGCGTCTTGTCATCGCCGATGGCCGCGAAATCACCTTCCTCGGCCGCCCCCGCACCATCGTTGTCCTGGTGGGACCGCAACAGGAAGTGCGCGCCACCCGGGATTTCCTGTTCATCTACACGCGCAAGAACACCCCGGAAAAAATCGAAAAGCTGTTCTATGCCTGGCTGAAGGATAAGGCTCGTGAATACATGACGGTGGAAACGTTCAAGGTAGCCAGGCAACTTGGTCTCAGGCACAAGCTCAAGGATGTGTCTTACCGCAAGACCAAATCCAAGTGGGGGCACTGCTGCCAGGACGGCACCATACAGTTCAACTTTCTTGCCATGATGGCGCCTCGCGCGGTGATCAACTATCTTGTCGTGCACGAATGCAGCCATCTTAAATACATGGATCATTCGAGCCGGTTCTGGGCGGTCGTGGAAAGCTTATGCCCGGACTACCGGGAGCACCGAGAATGGCTTGCCGATAACGGCCACCGGTTCTGGAGCCAGATTTAGAGTGGCTAGTGGCCAAATACTCGTGTAAGACTCGAGGCTGTCAAACTTTTTCGAAGAGCAAATCCCAGACGCCATGCCCGAGGCGCCGTCCGCGACGTTCGAATTTCGTTTCCACCCGTTCATGCGCTTTCGCAAAACAACCAGCTCTCGCCATGTTGTGAAAACGTTTTGATGTCGACATGACATCCATCATCTGTTCGGCATAATTTTCCCAGTCCGTGGCCAGGTGCAATATCCCGCCCTGCCTTAACTTCCGGGCCAATGCCTCCACAAAGGGAGCCTGGATCATGCGACGTTTGTGGTGACGCTTCTTGTGCCAGGGATCCGGGAAGAAAATCTGTATACGGTCGAGGCTGTTGTCGGCAAAACAGTTTGCCAGCACCTGTACGGCATCGCCCTGCATGACGCGCAGGTTCGTAATATTTTTATCACGTATTTCCCGCAACAGCGTGCCAATGCCGGGTGGATGCACATCGATGCCGATATAGTCCCGCTCCGGGTGCTGCAGCGCCATCGCGGCCAGGGAGTCGCCCATGCCGAACCCGATCTCGAAGACCAGTTCGGCATTGCGTCCAAACACGGCTTGCCTGTCGATCAGGCCGGCATCATTAGCCAGGCCATACATGGGCCACAGGGTTTCCATCGCCTGCTGCTGCGACGGCGTCAGGCGTCCACCGCGCACGACATAGCTTTTGATCGCTCTGTGTGAATTTTCCTGCGAGGTCATTCGCGGTTCCAGACTGCCATGGCAAACAGCCACCACCCGCCCAGATAGGCCAGGCCACCGGCGGGCGTGATCATGCCCAGCCAGCTGGTGCCGGTGACTGCCAGTAAATACAGGCTGCCGCTGAACAGGATGTTGCCGGCCAGGAACAATTGCGCGCTGCCGTAAAGTATTTTTGTCCTGCCGCCATGCTCGATCAGCAGCCCCGTTCCCAGCAGCGCCAGGGTATGGAACATGTGGTACTGCACGCCGGTTTGCCAGGTTTCAATGCGCTCCGGGGAAAGTATGGATTCAAGGCCGTGTGCACCGAAGGCGCCCAGCAATACGACCAGAAAGCCATTCACGGCTGCGAGCATTAAAACCCGGTTACTCATCATGCAATCCCGTAAACAAAAAAGCCGCCTGGGCAGGCGGCTTTCTTGGTAATGTTTTTTAACTTTTAACTTTTAATTTTTAACCTTCAACTGCCGTCAGGCTTCCATCACAGCCTTGACCTTGTTCATAGCGTTTTTCTCCAGCTGGCGAATGCGCTCAGCGGAAACACCGTATTCCTCGGCCAGTTCATGCAGGGTTGCCTTGTTGTCGTTCAGCCAGCGGCGCTGCAGGATATCCCGGCTTCTTTCATCCAGGTTTTCCAGGGCGACGTACAGGCCGTCAGTGGAGGTCTTTTCATAATCTTCGGCTTCCACCATACGTGCCGGATCATAACGTACGTCTTCGAGGTACTGCGCCGGGGCCTGGTAGGCTTCTTCGTCGTCGGCATCGGCGGCGCCGTCAAAGGAAGCATCGTAGGAGCCCATCCGGCCTTCCATCTGCATGACGGTGGCGGCATCCACGCCAAGGTCTTCCGCGATCGCGTCCACCTCTTCCTGGCTCATCCAGCCGAGACGCTTCTTGGATCCGCGCAGGTTGAAGAAAAGCTTGCGCTGGGCCTTGGTGGTGGCCACTTTCACGATGCGCCAGTTGCGCAGGATGAACTCGTGCATTTCGGCCTTGATCCAGTGCACGGCAAAGGAGACCA
>JALRBG010000095.1 GCA_023257855.1 Pseudomonadales bacterium
GAGGTTTAGCCTCATTTCTAAGTTCTCCTCTTTTTGGGTTCGTTGGGATCGGAGTGCGCTGTTGAGCGCCAAAAAATTCAACTGCTGGGGGCGCCAACTTCCCTGTCGCCGGGCAAGTCATACTCTTCAATTTCATCTAGCATTTCGTTCCATTCTTCCGCATCACCGTACCAGAAGGGGATCCAAGCACTCGCTGTGGCTGCGCAGCCAGACAAGATTCCTAGCATTCCTAGAACCACCAGAGCACTTTTAACTTTTAACTGAATTTTAACTTCAACTATTAACTCGTTATACCCTGCGGCGCTTCGGCGGACGACAGCCGTTGTGCGGGATCGGGGTAACGTCGGTGATATTGTTGACCCTCAGGCCACAGGCATTCAGCGCCCTTACAGCGGACTCACGACCCGGACCAGGACCATTCACCCTGACATCGATGTTCTTCAGGCTGTAGGTTTCAATGGCGGCCTTGCCTGCACGCTCGGCAGCAACCTGTGCGGCAAAGGGAGTGCTCTTCCTGGAGCCACGGAAGCCGGAGCCACCGGAAGTCGCCCAGGACAGTGCATTACCCTGGCGGTCAGTAATGGTAATAATGGTGTTATTGAAGGACGCGTGAATGTGCGCAACACCATCATTGACGGCGGTCTTTGCTTTCTTGCGAGTCGTTGTACCCGGTTTAGCCATTGAACTGTTACCTATATATCTCTGTTACTTTCCGCTTTGGGTCTTTTCAGAACTGCAACCCTTGGCCTTCAGTGTTTACTTCCTGATCGGTTTGCGCGGGCCTTTGCGGGTCCGGGCGTTAGTCTTGGTGCGCTGGCCATTGACCGGCAGGCCACGGCGATGACGGATACCACGATAGGTACCCAGGTCCATCAGGCGCTTGATGTTCATGGACACTTCACGGCGCAGGTCGCCTTCGACAACCATCTTGCTGATTTCGTTACGGATGGAGTCCAGCTGCTCTTCACTCAGCTCACTGACCTTGGTGGACGGATTGATGCCCGTGGTGGCACACAGTGACTTTGCAGTGGTCGGACCAATGCCGTACACATACCTCAGGGAAATCCCGATGTGTTTGTTGTCTGGTATGTTTACTCCGGCGATACGCGCCATATCTTGACTCCAATGTTGCCGGGCATCGTTATGACCACCCCGGCCTTTCTATTAAACTTTCTGTTGGTCTTTCTATTAAAACTATAACTTTCAGCAAGTTACCTGATCTTCCCGACTGCCGTTCTGCTGCTCAAAAAGGCCGCGTAGCTTATCGCCTGACCCTCCAAAAATCAACAGAATGTGGCTGCCGGCCTAGCCCTGCCGCTGCTTGTGGCGGGGCTCCTTGCAGATCACTCTCACGGTGCCGCCACGCTTGATGATCTTGCAGTTGCGGCAGATTTTCTTGACTGATGCTCTGACTTTCATAATTTACTCCAAATACCTGTTCGGCTTATTCCACCCGGCCTATCGTTTGAATGAGCCGATATTGGATTTCTTCATCAGTGACTCGTACTGATGTGACATCAGGTGTGACTGCACCTGTGACATAAAGTCCATGCACACCACCACCACGATCAGCAGCGAGGTGCCACCCAGCTGGAACGGCACATTGGCCGCAACCTGGAGGAACTGTGGCAGCAGGCAGATCAGGGTGATGTAGATGGCGCCGAACATGGTCAGGCGGGTCATCACGTTATCCACGTAGTTGGCTGTCTGCTCACCGGGGCGGATGCCGGGAATGAACGCTCCGGAACGCCTCAGGTTGTCCGCGATTTCCTTCGGGTTGAAAACCAGCGAGGTATAAAAGAAACAGAACGCCACGATCAATGCGGCGAAAACCAGGATGTACAGGGGCTGGCCCGGTCCCAGGATCAGCGCCAGGTCCGCCATCCATTCCATGCCCTCGTTCTGGCCGAACCACTGGCCCAGGGAGGCAGGGAACAGCAGGAAAGAGCTGGCGAAAATTGCCGGGATGACACCGGCCATGTTCACTTTCAGGGGCAGGTGGCTGCTCTGGCCCTGGTACATCTTGCGTCCCTGCTGGCGTGGCGCATAGTTCACAGTGATGCGGCGCTGCGCCCTTTCGACGAAAACGACGCAGCCGATCACGCCCGCTGCGATTACCGCAACAACAAACAGCGCCAGGGGCTGGATCTGGCCTTCGGCGGCCTGCTCCAGGGACTGGCCGATGGCTGCGGGCAGGCCGGCAACGATACCGGCAAAAATCAGCAGGGAGATGCCATTGCCCACACCGCGTTCGGTAATCTGCTCTCCCAGCCACATCAGGAACATGGCGCCGGTCACCAGGGACACGAAGGCGGTGAAATAAAAGCTGAAATTCGCATTGAAGGCCAGCTGAGACAACAGACCTGTGGTGATCGCGACAGCCTGGATAGAGGCAAACAACAGCGCACCATAACGTGTGTACTGGCTGATCTTGCGGCGGCCCGACTCACCTTCCTTCTTCAGCTGTTCCAGCTGGGGAGTGGTCGCGGTTAGCAACTGCATGATAATACTGGCAGTAATGTACGGCATGATACCCAGGGCGAAGATACTCATGCGCTCGATGGCGCCCCCGGAGAACATGTTGAACAGGCCCAGGAAGGTGCCCTGGTTCTGGTTGAACAGCGCCTGCAACTGATCCGGGTTGATGCCCGGCACAGGGATATGGGTACCGATCCGGTACACGAAAATCGCAAACAGAACGAATACCAGCCTGGCTTTCAATTCAGCCAAACCGTCTCCTTTTCCTGGTCGCATACCCGCAGTTGCCATGAGTTACTGTCCGTTTACCTACGTTAGTACTTAGTCTTCTTTGTCCGCAGACTTGGCGAATTTCGCCCGCGCTGCAGCAGTCTGCTTGCCGGTGTTCTTTTTCTTCTTGCTGGGCGGCTTAGCGGCTTCAACGATTTCCACAACGGTGCCGCCGGCTGCCTCGATGGCCGCCTTGGCACCCTTGGTGACGTGAATGCCTTCAACCGTGACTTTTTTGGTCACGTCGCCGGCCAGCATGATCTTCACACGCTTGGTGTTGCGATCAATGACATTGGCCTTTTCCAGGGTTTCCAGGGTGACCTTGTCACCTTCGACCAGGTTCAGCTCTGCAGTACGCACCTGGGCAGTGCCGGCCGCAATACGGGAATAAAAACCGTACTTGGGCACACGCTTCTGCAGCGGCATCTGGCCGCCTTCGAAACCGGGACGCACCTTGCCGCCAGTACGGGCTTTCTGGCCCTTGTGACCGCGACAACAGGTCTTGCCAAGTCCGCTGCCGATGCCACGACCAACGCGCTTCTTGGAATGAGTTGAGCCCGGTACAGGAGCCAGTGTGTTCAGTTGCATGGTAGTCATTTCGCTAATACCAATTTCAATTAATTTTGCCACGCGCCGGTCAGGCGTCGGCGACTTCCACCAGGTGGATAACCTTCTTGATCATGCCGCGCACGGCCGGAGTATCAATCACTTCCACGGTGTGACGAATACGCCTGAGGCCAAGACCCCGCAGGCACTGCCTGTGCTTTTCAAGGGCGCCAATGGTGCTTTTCACCTGAGTGACTTTTACTTTTTTCTCTGCCATGGGACTTCTCTTGCCGCTTTTTACAAATACTTGCTTATACAGTTCAGTTACTTATGGGTGACCCGGTCCTTATTCAAGGATTTCCGCGACGGTCTTACCACGCTTGGCTGCCACGTCTTCCGGAGCGCGCATGTGCTGCAAACCCTTGAAGGTCGCACGCACCACGTTTACCGGGTTGGTTGAGCCGTAGCACTTGGCCAGAACGTTATGTACACCGGCCAGTTCCAGGATGGCGCGCATCGCACCACCGGCAATGACGCCGGTACCCTGGGAAGCAGGCTGCATGTAGACCTTGGAGGCACCGTGACGGGCCTTGATTGGGTACTGCAGGGTATCGCCGTCGAGCTGAACGCTGATCATGTTGCGACGGGCGGCTTCCATGGCTTTCTGGATAGCCAGAGGCACCTCACGCGCCTTGCCGCGGCCAAAGCCGACACGGCCCTTGCCGTCGCCAACTGCAGTCAGGGCGGTAAAACCGAAAATACGGCCACCCTTGACCACCTTGGCCACACGATTGACCTGAATCAGTTTTTCCTGAAGGCCTTCTTCGTTCTTGCTCTGTTCGTTTTTAAATGCCATTTGTCTGAACCGTTTTCCTAGAATTCCAAACCATTTTCACGGGCTGCTTCGGCCAGGGCCTTTACGCGGCCGTGGTACATATAGCCACTGCGATCGAAAGCGACGCTTGTGACGCCGGCAGCCTTGGCTTTTTCAGCAATCGCCTTGCCTACTTCGGCGGCAGAAGCTACGTTTCCGGACTTCGTTTCACCCAGGGAAGAGGCTGTAGCCAGCACCTTGTGATCAGGAGAGATGACCTGCGCATAGATATGGCGCGGGCTCCTGTAAACACAAAGGCGGTTTACACGCAGTTCGCTGATCTTGGCACGTGCCCTCTTGGCGCGCTTCAGACGAGATTTTTTCTTCTCGTTCATAATCTTTTCTCTAGCCTCTTCTGTGTCGACGGATATCGGCTCTTCGCCAGTTACCGCCCTTGTATGTTCTTAAAATTACTTCTTCTTCGCTTCTTTGCGATACACGCGTTCGTTGGCGTAGCGAATACCTTTGCCCTTGTAGGGTTCAGGCGGCCTGAATTCACGAATTTCCGCTGCCACCTGTCCAACCATCTGCTTGTCTGCACCCCTGATCACGATTTCAGTCTGGGTCGGTGTTTCGGCAGTAACGCCTTCCGGCAGGTTATAATCAATAGGGTGTGAATAACCCAGCACCAGGTTGATGGTCTTGCCCTGGGCCTTTGCCCTGTAACCGACGCCGATCAGCTCCAGCTTCTTTTCGAAACCGTCTGTTACTCCGATCACCATGTTGTTGACCAGCGCACGGAAGGTGCCAGCAAGTGCAACGGCTACCTTGTTTTCCTTCTTGGCAGAAAGCTTCAGCTGGTTGTCTTCGTTGATGACATCCACCATCTCGTGCATCTGCAATTCGAGACTGCCTTTGCCGCCTTTCACGGACAGCATGCCATTGGCAATGTTCACCTGGACACCGCTGGGCAGATCGACTGGATTATTTGCTACTCTGGACATAAGCCTGCTCGTTTAATCAAATCTGTGTATACAAAACCTTAGAATACAGTGCAGAGCACTTCGCCGCCGACGCCGGCCTTTTTGGCTGCCTTGTCGGTCATTACACCCTTGTTCGTGGACACCACGGAAATACCCAGGCCGGCACGTACTTCGGCCAGGTCGTCCTTGCCCTTGTACTGGCGCAGGCCAGGACGGCTGCCACGACGCAGCTCCTCGATAACCGGCTTGCCGTTGAAGTATTTCAGCTCAACAGTCAGCTCAGGCTTTACCAGGTCATCGTTGACGCTGTAGCCGCCGATGTAGCCTTCCTGCTTCAGGACATCCAGGATGGCCTGCTTGATCTTGGAAGACGGACAGCTCACGCTGGTCAGGCCAGCCATCTGGGCGTTCCTGATCCGGGTCAACAAATCTGCAATAGGGTCTGACATGCTCATAGTGTGTCTCTTGCCTCTTTAATTTTTACTTAACTGACCTTTCAGCGGCTTAGGCTTACCAGCTGGCTTTGGTCAGGCCGGGAACGTCGCCTTTCATGGCGTGTTCACGCAACTTGTTGCGGCACAGCCCGAACTTGCGGAATACACCGTGCGGACGACCGGTTATCTGGCAACGATTGCGTTGACGGGTCGGGCTGGCATCACGGGGCAGCTTCTGCAGCTTGACCTGTGCATCCCACTTTTCCTCGTCAGAAGCTGTCGTGCTGTTGATGACAGCTTTCAGTTCAGCACGCTTCTTGGCGTACTTGGCAACAAGCTTGCTGCGCTTGTTTTCCCTTGCAATCATTGAGGTCTTGGCCATGTTTCTGTGCTCTCTTTGCTAATCTCTTTTGCTACTTTCCAATGCGCTTATGCACTGGCTGCCTGGCTGCCGCTTTCACGGAACGGGAACTTCATGGCACGCAACAGAGCCCTGCCCTCCTCGTCGGTCTTGGCAGTAGTGGTAATGGTGATATCCATGCCTCTCAGGGTATCGATCTTGTCATAATCGATTTCCGGGAAGATGATCTGCTCAGTCACGCCCATGGCGTAATTGCCGCGGCCATCGAAGGATTTCGGGCTCAGGCCACGGAAGTCCCTGATACGCGGAATCGCAATGGATACCAGGCGGTCCAGGAATTCATACATGCGATCGCCACGCAGGGTTACCTTGGTGCCTACGGGCCAGCCGTCACGAATCTTGAAGCCTGCGATAGACTTGCGTGACAGGGTCACAACGGGTTTCTGTCCGCTGATCTTTGTCAGGTCACCCATGGCGTTTTCCAGGACCTTCTTGTCACTGAACTCGCCGCTGCCAATATTCAGAACCACCTTGGTGATTTTTGGCACTTGCATGGGATTCGCATAGGAAAACTGTTTAGTCAGTTCCTGAACCACTTCATTTCTGTAAACGTCTTTTAAACGTGCCATGATCTTTCCTGTAATCAGCCTGTTATTACCAGGCCCTTTTCAAAAATTAATCAATACTTGAGCTGTCGGATTTGAATACGCGGACTTTCTTGCCGGCTTCGTTAACAACGATACCCACCCGGTCACCCTTTTCTGTCTTCGGGTTGAAGATAGCAACGTTGGAGGCCTGGATACCGGCTTCCTTCTCGACAATACCGCCCTGGCGTCCGAGATTCGGGTTCGGCTTGGTATGGCGTTTGACCATATTGATGCCGGACACGATCAGGCGGCCGTCACTCAGCACGCGGGTAATCTTGCCGCGCTTGCCCTTGTCCTTGCCGGCAATCACGATAACTTCATCGTCACGTTTCAGTTTTTGCATTGTTACTTTCTCTAACTCTGTTTCTAACCCTGTCCAGCCGTCGTGCTTAGAGCACTTCCGGGGCCAGTGAAATAATTCTCATGAACTTTTCTGTACGCAGCTCGCGGGTAACAGGCCCGAAAACACGGGTCCCGACCGGGCCATCCTTGTTGTCCAGCAGGATTGCGGCGTTGTCATCAAACTTGATCAGCGATCCGTCCTGGCGGCGCACACCACTCTTGGTGCGAACAACAAGCGCCTTCATCACCTGGCCTTTCTTGACCTTGCCACGTGGAATGGCATCTTTGACAGTAACCTTGATTACGTCACCAATCCTGGCATAACGACGATGAGAACCACCAAGGACCTTGATGCACATCACTTCCCTTGCACCACTATTGTCTGCCACAGCCAAATAGGACTGAACCTGTATCATCTTACTTCTCCGGGCTTTACGCCCTAATCTCTAAACCGAAATAACTCGTTTGTTCTTTTTGCCGTTTAATCGGCTTCTTCCCTGCTTAAACTTCTGCAGCCCGCTCATCAATGGAAACCAGGGCCCAGGTTTTTGACTTGGAAATGGGCCTGACTTCCCTGATGGTGACGATGTCGCCTTCCTGGCACTCATTGCTTTCGTCATGAGCGTGCAGCTTGGACGACTTTGTCACGTACTTGCCATACACAGGGTGCTTCTCGCGCCTTTCAACCAGCACGGTGATGGACTTGTTCATCTTGTTGCTCACAACCTTGCCGGTCGCAGTACGGCCGCGCTTCGCGACTGTGCTTTCTGAACTTGTTGCTGCTTCTGTCATGTTTCGAACCTGTTTAAAAAACTCTTACTGAGCTACTTATTTAGCTGCCCGGGCCTTTTCGTTGATCAGGGTTTTTACCCTGGCAATATCTTTGCGTACGGAAGCCATCAGGTGAGTCTGGCCCAGCTGACCGGTTGCCTTCTGCATGCGGTGATTGAACTGGTCGCGCAGGAGTCCAACGAGAACCTCATTGAGCTCCTCTACGTTCTTACCACGCAGTTCACTGACGTCGATCTTGGCCATTACATCACCACCCTTTTCTCAAACTTGGTCTGGAACGGCAGCTTGGCTGCAGCCAGAGCGAAGGCTTCCAGTGCCAGCTCTTCACTGACGCCTTCGATTTCAAACAACACCTTACCGGGCTGAATCTGGGCTACCCAGTATTCAACATTTCCCTTGCCTTTACCCTGACGAACTTCCAGGGGCTTCTGGGTGATCGGCTTGTCCGGAAACACGCGGATCCAGATCTTGCCGCCACGTTTTACGTGACGGGTCAGTGCACGACGTGCAGACTCAATCTGGCGCGCTGTCAGTCGGCCGCGGGCAACTGCCTTCAAGCCGTATTCGCCGAAACTGATGCTGCTGCCACGATGAGCCAGGCCGCGGTTGCGACCCTTCATCTGCTTGCGAAATTTTGTACGTTTCGGTTGTAACATCCTGGACTACCTCTTAAGAATTCTTTTTCGGCTCGGATGTCATCACTTCATCAGTGTTGAAAACCTCGCCCTTGAAGATCCATACCTTAACGCCGATGATGCCGTAGGTGGTCAATGCTTCACTGGTTGCGTAGTCAATATCTGCACGCAAGGTGTGCAGCGGCACACGACCTTCGTGGTAACGCTCGGTACGGGCGATTTCAGCTCCGCCGAGACGACCGCCTACCTGCACCTTCACGCCTTCCGCACCCTGGCGCATTGCATTCTGCATGGCGCGTTTCATGGCGCGGCGGAACATCACGCGACGCTCGAGCTGCTGGGCAATGCTGTCGGCAACAAGCTGGGCGTCCAGGTCCGGCTTGCGAATCTCTTCGATATTGATGTGTACAGGCACACCCATTTTCACAGCCAGTTCGGCGCGCAGCTTTTCCACATCCTCACCCTTCTTGCCGATGACGATACCGGGACGGGCAGTGTAAACCGTTACCCGTGCAGTCTGAGCAGGACGCTCGATCTCGACGCGGGAAACAGACGCAGAGGCCAGCTTCTTCTTCACGAGATCACGAACTTCCATATCTTCCAGCAGATACCTGGCGTAGTCCTTGCCGCTGGCATACCACACGGAAGTGTGCTTCTTGACGATGCCCAGTCGAATGCCTGTCGGGTGTACTTTTTGTCCCATGTTGCCTCTCTTTAAATCCCTGAGCCTTATGCTGCAGCGATCTTTGAAAACTTACCTGCTGTTACGTTTGCAGGCGTTGCGTTAGCAAAAGCCTGCTGTCTCCGAGTTACTGTTGTCTCTGTTCTAGCCTTTATCTGCCACTTTGACTGTTATATGACATGACCTTTTCAGGATACGATCAGCCCGGCCCTTGGCGCGGGGCATAATTCGCTTCATGGTCATACCTTCATCCACGTAAATGCTGGACACTTTCAACTCGTCGATGTCGACGCCTTCGTTGTGCTCGGCATTGGCTATCGCTGAATTCAGTACCTTCTTGATAATGGCCGCGCCCTTCTTGGGGCTGTAAGTCAGAAGCTCGAGAGCTTCCTCAACGCCTTTACCGCGAATCTGGTCAGCAACGAGCCTGGCCTTTTGGGCCGACAACCTGGCTGTACTAAGTTTTGCTGAAACTTCCATCATCTATACCTCTGTAAACTGTCTCTCAATCCAACCGGCCTTACTTGGCTTTCTTGTCGGCCGCGTGGCCACGGTAGGTGCGAGTGACAACAAATTCTCCCAGCTTGTGCCCGACCATATCTTCGGAGATCAGGACCGGTACGTGCTGACGGCCGTTGTGCACGGAAATGGTCAGACCCAGCATATCCGGAGAGACCATGGAACGGCGCGACCAGGTCTTGATCGGCCTTCTGTCGTTGCTATCCTGTGCAGCCTGCACTTTCTTCAGCAGGTGAAGGTCGATAAACGGCCCTTTCTTTAATGATCTTGGCACTTTCGTGTTCCTCTGATGCTTTATTCAGTCAGCTCAAATTCTTCTGTAGTTAACTATTGTTACTTGCTGGCCCTGCGACGACGCACGATCAGCTTGTCAGTTCGCTTGTTGGTGCGGGTCTTGTAGCCCTTGGTCGGAGTACCCCATGGGGATACCGGGTGACGACCACCGGAGGTACGACCTTCACCACCACCATGCGGGTGGTCCACCGGGTTCATGGCCACGCCGCGAACGGTCGGGCGCACACCACGCCAGCGCTTGGCGCCGGCCTTGCCCAGGGAGCGCAAGCTGTGCTCGCTGTTGGACACTTCGCCCAGCACGGCGCGGCAGTCCGACAGCACTTTGCGCATCTCGCCTGAACGCAGGCGCAGGGTGGCGTACTGGCCTTCCCTCGCAACCAGCTGCACGGATGTACCGGCACTGCGGGCAAGCTGGGCGCCCTTGCCCGGCTTCATTTCCACGCAGTGGACTGTGCTACCCATGGGGATATTGCGCAGCGGCAGGCAGTTGCCCGGCTTCATCGGTGTGGTTTCACCGGATACCAGCTGGTCGCCGACACTTACCTTGCCCGGGGCGATGATGTAGCGACGCTCGCCATCGGCGTATTTCAGCAGTGCGATGTAGGCACTGCGGTTCGGATCGTATTCCAGCCTTTCGACAATCGCCGGGATATTGTCCTTGTTGCGCTTGAAATCAATTACGCGGTACTTCTGCTTGTGTCCGCCACCGGCGTGCCTGCGGGTGATACGGCCGGAATTATTGCGACCACCGGTCCTCGTCTGCACTTCAGTCAGGGGCGCATAAGGCGCACCTTTATGCAGGTCCGGGTTGACTACCTTGACGACGAAACGGCGTCCGGGTGAAGTTGGTTTTGCTTTAACAACTGCCATTTTCAGTTACTCTTGATTCGCTGATTTCTCTGATCGCCAGACCTGCTTAACCCATTTCGGCAAAGTCAATTTCATGACCCTGCTCCAGACGGATATAGGCTTTTTTCCAGCTCGGGCGGGTGCGCCAGATGCCACGGGCAGAACGCTTGCGCTTGCCTTTGACATTCAGCACCTGCACGTCTTTGACCTGCACATTGAACAGGCCTTCGATGGCTTGCTTGATTTCCGGCTTGGTAGCATCCGCAGCAACCTTGAAGGTTACCTGGTTGTTTGCCTCGGAAATGACTGAGCTCTTCTCGGAAATATGAGGGCCCAGCACGATGGTCAACATTCTTTCCTGGTTCATGCCAGCATCCCCTCTACTTTCTTCAGCGCCGGCAAGGTCATCAGCACCTTGTCAAAACCGATCAGGCTGACCGGATCAACGCCGGCGGCATCCAGCACGTCAACCTTGTGGAGGTTGCGGGCGGCGAGCGCCAGGTTCTGGTCGATCACGTCGCTGACGATCAGCACGTTCTGCAGACCCAGTTCGGACAGCTTGGCCAGCAGGCCCTTGGTCTTGTGTGAGTCAACCTTGAAATCGTCCACAACAAGAAGGCGATCCTGGCGAACCAGTTCGGAAAGGATGCAGCGCAGTGCACCACGATACATTTTCTTGTTGATTTTTTTGGAGTGGTCCTGGGGCCTCGCAGCAAAGGTCACACCACCGGTACGCCATAACGGGCCACGGGTGGTACCGGCGCGGGCGCGACCGGTGCCCTTCTGGCGCCAGGGCTTCTTGCCGCCACCGGACACTTCAGAACGGGTTTTCTGCTTCACGGAACCCTGACGAGCACCGGCCAGGTAAGTGACAACGACCTGGTGAACCAGGGACTCGTTGAACTCCTTGCCGAAAGTATCGTCGGAGACGGAAACTGTTTTTGCTGCCTTCTTGCCAGGCACTGCAATATTCAAATCCATTGCTTACCCCTCAGAAGACGTAGATGATTTTTTGGCTTTGACCGTCGGAGAAATGATCACATCTCCGCCAGTCGCTCCGGGAACGGAGCCTTTGATAAGAATCAGGTTGTTTTCAGAGTCGACCCTGACGACTTCCAGGCCCTGTGTGGTGACCCTTTCGTCACCCATGTGGCCTGACATTTTCTTGCCTTTCCAGACACGGCCCGGGGTCTGGCACTGGCCGATGGAGCCGGGGGCGCGATGAGACAGGGAGTTGCCGTGAGTAGCGTCGCCCATACCGAAATTGTGACGCTTGATGGTCCCCTGGAAGCCCTTACCCTTGGAGGTACCGGTTACGTCAACGATCTGGCCTTCGGCGAAGGTGGATACGGTGTACTCGAAGCCCGGACCTACTTCCTTGCCTTCTTCACCGCCAACCAGGTCGGCAGCATCGGCACGGAATTCCCACAGGCCGCGGCCTGCATCGATACCAGCCTTGGTATAGTGGCCAGCTTCGGACTTGGTCAGCTTGGAAGCCTTGACGGCACCGGTAGTGACCTGCACGGCGCTGTAACCGTCAGTCTCGACAGTTTTCACGCTCGTGACCCTGTTTGGCAGAACTTCCACCACTGTGACGGGTATAGAAGACCCGGATTCGGTGAAAATGCGGGTCATACCGCTTTTTCGACCGACTAAGCCAATCGACATTTTAAAACCTCATCGTGTAAGGGGCTTGAACCCACTATGGCCGCTTTCGCGTTACACCATGTTATGTGTATAGCGCCCAGTGCCATGTAGCCCCGGGGGCTGTTTCATGTATTTAGAGTGCCAGCAGGTTTAGGCTGCAGACACTTAACTACAAATTACTACTGCTAACTTCTTGTTTTATCTTAATTTTTACTGCGTTCTTATTTCTTGCTTTCGGCCTTGCCCAGGCTGATCTGCACTTCCACACCAGCAGCCAGGTTCAGCTGCATCAGCGCTTCGACGAATTTCTCCGTGGGCTCGACAATGTCCAGCAGGCGCTTGTGAGTACGGATTTCGTACTGGTCACGGGCATCCTTATTGACGTGCGGAGAGATCAGCACTGTATAGCGCTCTTTCCTAGTCGGCAGGGGGATCGGTCCCCGCACGAATGCTCCAGTACGTTTCGCGGTATTCACCAGTTCCTGTGTCGACTGGTCAATCAGGCGATGATCAAAGGCTTTCAGCCGGATTCTAATACGCTGGTTCTGCATGCGACCAACTACTCCCACACATCAATAAGTTGTTAAAGAACGAAATGTCGTCAGACATCGTAAAAGCGGTGAAATCTGCCTGAGCACATTTCACCGCAAAAAAAGAGCGCAAATATTACGTGCGCAGGCCCCGCCAGTCAAGTGCTTCAGCGCCGTTTTTAAGGAAAAGAAACGGGGTGTATGACCCCGCTTTATTCACCTTTTACTGGCCTGTGACCGCGCTCATACGTTTGCCACAAACCGCCCGGCGCAATTCGCCGCCAGGAAATACAGTCTTATGCAGCGCCTTTTTCGACGATGGCGTCGGCTATGGCCTGCGGTACTTCCGAGTATTTCAGGAATTCCATGGTATAGGTGGCACGGCCCTGGGTGGCTGAACGCAGGTCGGTGGAATACCCGAACATCTCGGACAGCGGCACCTCGGCGTTGATGACCTTGCCCGATGGGCTGTCATCCATGCCCTGGACGAGACCACGACGACGATTCAGGTCGCCCATGACGTCACCCATGTAGTCTTCCGGGGTAACCACTTCCACTCTCATCACCGGTTCCAGCAGGGCTGCGTCAGCCTGCAGGGCGCCTTTCTTGAGAGCCATGGAACCGGCAATCTTGAACGCCATTTCGCTGGAGTCCACATCGTGGAAGGAACCGTCGAAAATGGTGACCTTCATTGCCAGCAGCGGATAACCCGCCAGGCAGCCGTTCTTCATCTGCTCCTGGACGCCCTTGTCCACGGCAGGAATGTATTCCTTGGGCACCACGCCACCGACGATCGCGTTGACGAATTCGTATTCGGAATCGGCCGGCAGCGGCTCAAGGCGCAGCCAGACATGGCCGTACTGGCCGCGTCCACCGGACTGCTTGACGTGCTTGCCTTCGATTTCGACGGTCTTGCGGATGGTTTCGCGGTAGGCCACCTGCGGCTTGCCAATATTCGCTTCGACACCGAATTCACGGCGCATACGGTCGACCAGAACGTCCAGGTGCAGCTCACCCATGCCGGAAATAATGGTCTGGCCGGACTCCTCGTCGGTCTCGACGCGGAATGACGGGTCTTCCTGGGCCAGTTTGCCCAGCGCGATGCCCATCTTTTCCTGGTCGGCCTTGGTTTTCGGCTCCACGGCCACGGAAATAACCGGTTCCGGGAAGTCCATCTTTTCCAGGGTGATCTGGTGGTCAATGGAACACAGGGTTTCACCCGTGGTGACGTCCTTCAGGCCGATTGCGGCGGCGATGTCGCCTGCCAGCACTTCCTTGATTTCCTCGCGGGAGTTGGCGTGCATCTGCACCATACGGCCAACGCGCTCCTTGTTGTGCTTGAGCGGGTTGTACACGGAGTCACCGGAATTCAGTTTGCCGGAATAGACACGGAAGAATGTCAACGTACCGACGAAGGGGTCGGTGGCAATCTTGAATGCCAGCGCAGCAAACGGCGCGTTGTCGTCGGCTTCACGGGTTTCGATAGTCTCACCGTCATCGAGTACGCCTTCGATGGCTTTTACTTCGGTCGGGGCCGGCAAGTATTCAACCACGGCATCCAGCACGGCCTGCACGCCTTTGTTCTTGAAGGCGGAACCGCACAGGGTCGGCACGATTTCATTGGCCAGGGTGCGGATTCGCAGGCCCTTTTTGATCTCGGCTTCGGTCAGCTCACCACCTTCGAGGTACTTGTTCATGAGCTCTTCGTTGGCTTCGGCAGCGGCTTCCACCAGCTCCTCGCGCCACTTTTCACATTCTGCCTGCATATCGGCAGGGATATCCTCGTAAGTGAAGGTGGTGCCCTGGTCGGTTTCGTTCCAGAGAATTTCCTTCATCTTGACCAGGTCGATAACACCCTTGAATTCGTCTTCAGCACCGATGGCCAGCTGGATCGGCACGGCTTTCGCCCCAAGGCGATCCTTCAGCTGCTTGACCACTTTCAGGAAGTCGGCACCGGCGCGGTCCATTTTGTTCACGAACACCAGGCGGGGAACTTCATAGCGGTTGGCCTGGCGCCAGACGGTTTCGGTCTGCGGCTGCACACCGGAACTGCCACACAATACAACGACAGCGCCGTCTAGAACGCGCAGGGAGCGCTCCACCTCGATGGTGAAGTCAAC
>JALRBG010000105.1 GCA_023257855.1 Pseudomonadales bacterium
ACATGCCTGTGTAGCGGATGCGGGTCGGGAACATCTCGACAAGGATCGCCGCGATCGGGCCGTAGACCATGGTCACGTAGATCACGAGCACGAACAGGATCGCGATGATCAGCGGCCAGTTCACTCCCGCCGGGTCCGCCACCATGGTGAAACCGCCGGTAGCAGCCTGGACGGCAGCGGCAGTATCAGTGTAGTTGGCAGGCTGGCTGGGCAGTACGCTCAGACGCCTGGTGTTGGCGTCATATTCCAGGTACTGGCCATTGGAAACGATCTGGTATGAACCGATACGCACAACTTCCTGGCTGTTCTGGGTGCCGTCGGGCTGTGCCACATTGGCAGTGAACCTGGCAACGTTGGCGGATTCGGTCATTTCCTGCAGTAGGTAGAACCACAGTCTTTCCAGCTGTTCGATGCTGGGGAGCTGGGAATCACTACCCATGATCGCGGCCAGTTCAGTCAGGAATTCCTCGCGACCGGGGTACTCGGCTGAAATCAGGGAAACTTCGAACTGGCTGCGGGTATCACCCACGACGCCGGCGATGGTGCCGAACAGTTCGTCAAGGTCACCGAGGCGCTCCTGCAATGTTTCAAACAGCTGTGCCTTGGTGATTTCGTTCTGGTTATAGGTGTTTTCCAGGTCCACAGAAATGCGTTCTTCAGTTTCGCGGCGCTGTACCATCTCGTTGAGAAGGGACTGGCGCTGGTTGATGTTCTGCTGGAACTGCTGTGTACGCTGGCGGCTTTCTTCGGTTTCACTCAGGCGGCGCTGCTCAACCAGTTCGAGCAGGTTGCTCAGGTTGGCTGCTTGCTGCTGGCCGAAGGCCAGGGTTGAAGTTACACAAATCAGTGAAACTATAACTGGCTTTAAAATAATCTTTGCGAATTTCATTATTGCTTACTCCGGCGCGTGAATCGGTAATTCAAGGATTTCCATGCTGGCCAGATCCTGCGCCATTCTGATGGCGTTGGCCACGGGGCGACGATAGCTGTCTTCCAGGGTTACCCACTGGTTTGAGTTTTTATCCCACACACCGGTCTGGGTCTGGTCGCTGGTCTGGTACAGCAGTGCGATACGACCGACACGGAGAATGTCCACGTCGCGCTCGACACCGCCAAGTTCCAGGGTATCGGTATAGTGCTGCATTACCCTGCCGTAGTTGATTTCCTGCTGGTAAGCGGCAAGTACAAGACGGAATTTTTCAGCAACGTTTACGCTGGAGTCGCTGAAGGTATCGCGGATAAGGTCAAGACGGGCCTGTCTTTCGTCAACCAGGAACGGCATGTCCAGTTCAACGAACTGCTCGAGGGCAACCATCATTCTCTCCATCAGCGGCGGAACCTGTCTTTGCAGTGCGGCAGCATCTTCAATTGACTGGTTGTATTCAGCGATGCGCTTTTCCTGTTCTGCGATGGTCCTGCGATAACCGGCGTTGTAGACCTCGAGACCGTCGACGATCTTGGCAACTTCGCTGTATTCCTGGATCAGTTCATCAGCCTGGTCTGAAAGCTGGTTGATCCTGCGCTGGGCTTCAGCAGCTGCAGCAATGGCTTCGCCTGCTGCAGCGTTTGCCCTGTCAAGGATGCTGGTGTCGACAACAGTGTCCTGGGCGGAAACTGATCCGATGCCGAGCAAGACTGGTAGCATTAATAAAGGAACAAGAATCCCTTGCTTGAAACGATGGTAGATCATGTGTAGTCCCACTTGTTTAAGAAAATCTATTGATGAGCAGACCCCCGCTTACACATCTGGCATCCGGCATTTATCTCTTCGGATATTACCTTGGACACAAGATAAGCAGCAAAAGTCTAATCGAAAGGTAATTCCCCTCACCTAACGGACCGGCACCCGAGTTTGCCGGGCCGGAATATTCGTAACTATATCAGTTTGTTGGTCTTCCCTGAGTACTACCCTTCATCCCTGTGGCAGGTGAGCATATCAAATACTCGGGGCAGATTGAACACTTTAATCCTTAAAAAATCAAAGGATTTCTGTCCAAAACTAGGGTGCTTTCAGAGGTGTTTTCTGGTTGGAAAAGGCAGCTTCTACCGCCCCCGGGAGAGGCGGCAAAAACAGGATTTGGCAAGCATGAAAAATGACCCTTTGGTCAGTTACCAATGGGCGGCTTTTTTCAGACCCTCGCCGATTTCAGCCAGGCTACGGACGGTCGTTACGCCAGCGTCATTGAGTGCAGCGAATTTCTCCTCCGCCGTTCCCTTGCCACCCGAAATGATCGCCCCGGCATGCCCCATGCGCTTGCCAGCAGGCGCGGTGACACCGGCTATATAGGACACTACCGGCTTGCTCACGTTGGCCTTGATGAAGCGGGCGGCCTCCTCTTCTGCGGTGCCGCCTATCTCGCCGATCATGACGATCGCTTCTGTCTGGGAGTCCTTCTCCAGAAGTGCCAGGATATCGGTGAAATTGGAGCCGGGAATCGGGTCCCCGCCAATGCCGACGCAGGTGGACTGGCCAAAACCATAGTCGGTGGTCTGCTTCACTGCTTCATAGGTCAGGGTGCCCGACCTGGACACGATGCCGACCTTGCCTGGCAAGTGGATATGTCCGGGCATGATGCCGATCTTGGATTCCCCGGGAGTGATCACACCGGGACAATTCGGTCCAATCAGGCGCACGCCGAGTTCGTCGCATTTCACCTTCACGGTCAACATATCCAGCGTGGGAATGCCTTCGGTGATGCAGACGATGAGCTTGATGCCGGCAAACGCGGCTTCCAGGATGGAATCCTTGCAGAACGGAGCCGGCACATAAATAACCGAGGCTTCTGCACCGGTTTCACCAACGGCTTCACTGACTGTGTTGAACACCGGCAGGTTCAGGTGGGTCTGTCCTCCCTTGCCCGGCGTCACACCGCCGACCATATTGGTGCCGTATTCTATGGCCTGCTCTGAGTGGTACGTACCCTGCGACCCGGTAAACCCCTGGCAGATAACCTTCGTATCCTTGTTGATCAGAATGCTCACTTGGCACCTCCTGCGGCCTTTACAGCAGCCTGGGCGGCTTCGGCCAGACTGGTAGCAGCGATGATGTTCAGCCCGCTGTCCTTGAGCACCTTGCTGCCAAGCTCGGCGTTATTGCCTTCCAGCCTGACGACGACCGGCACTTTCACGCCGACCTCTTCCACGGCACCGACGATGCCCTCAGCGATCAGGTCGCAACGCACGATGCCGCCAAATATATTCACCAGCACCGCTTTCACCTTTTCATCTGACAGGATGATCTTGAAAGCCTCAGAGACGCGCTCCTTGGTCGCTCCGCCACCCACGTCGAGAAAGTTGGCGGGTTCGCCGCCGTACAGCTTGACGATATCCATAGTGCCCATGGCAAGCCCTGCTCCGTTAACCATGCAACCGATGCTGCCATCCAGGGCGACGTAATTCAGGTCCCAGTTGGCGGCATGCACTTCCCGCTCGTCATCCTGGGTCGGATCATGCATTTCCTTCAGCTTTGGCTGCCGGTAAAGCGCATTGCCGTCTATGTTGAGTTTCGCATCCAGGCAATGCAGGTCGCCCGCCTTGGTAATAACCAGCGGATTGATTTCCAGCAGTGACAGGTCGCACTCGACAAACATTCTGGCCAGCCCCAGGAAGATTTTCGTAAACTGCTTGATCTGTTCACCCGAAAGTCCCAGTTTGAAGGCCATCTCGCGACCCTGGAAGGGTTGTGGGCCGACCAGTGGATCAATGGTGGCGCGCAGGATTTTTTCCGGCGTCTCATGCGCCACTTTCTCGATCTCGACACCGCCTTCGGTGGATGCCATGAACACGATACGGCGCGAACTGCGATCGACCACGGCACCCAGGTATAACTCCTTATCGATGTCAGTGCATTCCTCCACCAGGATCTTGTAGACGGGCTGGCCTTCCTTGTCCGTCTGGTAGGTCACCAGGCGTTTACCCAGCCACTGCTTGGCGAAGGCCTCGATCTCTTCCTTGCTGGACACCAGTTTGACGCCGCCTGCCTTGCCGCGCCCGCCGGCATGCACCTGGGCCTTGACTACCCACTTGTCGCCGCCAATCCGCTGGGATGCATCAACGGCTTCCTGGGCATTGGCACAGGCGAAGCCTTTCGAGACCGGCAACCCGTAATCGGCAAAAATCTTCTTCGCCTGGTATTCGTGTAAATTCATGGGACAGGTATTCCCCTCTTTGTGTTAACTGGCTGTCAGCAGGTATCTGGTGATCAGTGTGTTTATTTTTTCTTGCGGTTGGCGATATGTATGGCATGGCCATTCACCGCCAGTGCGGCTTCATGCACGGCCTCGCACAATGCCGGGTGGGAAAATACCGTCATACCGATGTCCTCGGCACTGGTGCTGAATTCCATCGCTACCACGACCGTCTGTGCCAGGTCGGCGGCGGACGGCCCGATAATGTGGCAGCCCAGTACGCGATCGGTCCTGGCTTCCGCCAGCATCTTGACCATGCCGTCTGCATCGTTGGCTGCCAGGGCACGACCGGAAGCGGCAAACGGGAACACACCCACGTTGTAATCGACACCCTCGGCCTTCAATTGCTCTTCGGTCTTGCCGACTGCGGCGATTTCCGGATGAGTATAGATGACGGAGGGTATGAGGCCGTAATTCATCGAGGCTTTGTGGTCGGCAATGTTTTCCGCCACCATGACACCTTCTTCCGAGGCCTTGTGGGCCAGCATCGGCCCGCGCACGATATCACCGATGGCGTAGACGCCCGGCACACCGGTGCCGCAGTGATCATCAACCTCGATAAAGCCATTCAAATGCAAAAAGCCAATGGCGATGAAGCGCTTCTCAAAGCTTTAAAGGGCCCACTGCATATGGATAAGTTCGCGCCTTATCTGGTGAGTAAATATGCCACCAATGCGCAAGATATTGTGTTGATGACTGGGGTAGGGTCGGTTTGGCCACTGTTACGTGCCCATCACTTATTGAACAGTTTGCATTCGTTACTGGGGCATAAGCCAGTGGTGCTGTTTTACCCAGGCTATTACGACGGTCAAGCGATGAGTTTATTTGGAAAAATTCCAAGCAACAATTACTACAGAGCATTCAGATTAGTGCCTTAAACACGGCAAATAGAAATAAGAATTCGGGGGAATGGATTGAGATGAACATTAAAGAACTTTTTTACAAGCCATTAGATCGTGCGATTAACGGGGTCGTAAAAGCAGACCAGAATGACAATACCACGGTTTATCAGGAACTCGATGAGTATGTGGTCACCAATGAACTGGAAAAGCATTTTCGGGACTTTTTCCAGTCTTATGGCACAGACCTGAGCGATCCTTCGATTGCCAACCGTGTCGGCGTATGGATTTCAGGCTTCTTTGGTTCAGGTAAATCACATTTCCTGAAAACCTTGTCGTATATTCTGGCCAATAAAGTGGCACGCGATGCGGAAGGTAACGAACGC
>JALRBG010000173.1 GCA_023257855.1 Pseudomonadales bacterium
GGCGATGCAGCCGGTCGCTCCTGCTGCCGCACCCAAGAGCAGCGGTGGCCTGTTGTCCAGCATCAGCGCTGCCATCGGCAGCCTGTTCAGTTCATCCGCCAGTGACAGCAGCAAGGACAAGTCTGCTGCCGAAGCCAAGGCTGCAGCCAAACCGGAACGGAAAAGTGACCGTGGCCGCAAGCGTCCTGCACGCGGTGAAGGCGGCAGGAAGAAGTCCGCTCGCAAATCCGAAGGCGGGAGGGATGGCGCCAGAAAGGAAAGAGGCCAGTCGCGAGCAGAGTCAGACCAGGAATCCGGCAAGGATCAGACCAGGGAACAGGGTAAACGCGAGCCCCGCGAGGGCCGTGAAGGCCGCAAAGGCAGCGGTCGCAAACGCTCCCGCGGCAAGGGCGGCCAGTCTGCTGCGGCAGGCCAGGAGAAGTCGGATCAGCAGGCTCCGGTTGAAGCCGCTGCAAATGACACCGCCGAGAACAGGGACAAGCCCCGCAAACGCCCGGCAGAACAGCGTCAGCGTCAGCCCAGGCAGCGTCGTCGCGGTAACCGTGAGGATGCACCCCAGCAGGAAGTTGCGCAGGCGGCAGCCAGTGAGAATACTACCGCAGCAGTTCAGAATAATGATGCGCCGGTCGCAGACATACAATCGACTTCTGAACAGCAGCCGGTGATGAGTGTACGGGAGCCTGAACCACAGCATGAGAGTGCCGCTTCTGTTTCCCGGGAATCTGACAAGCCTGAACAGGCAGCTGCTGATTCAGTCAAACCTGCCGCTGTTGCAGACCATGCGGAAAAACCCGTGCAGGAAGCTAAACCGGTTGCACAGACAAACGTGCAGCAGGATGCCGAAGACTCTCTAAGGGCCGAACAGCCGCGCCCGGAGCCTACGCCGGTTACGGAGCAGTCGCAGCCCCCGAAGCGGGAACGCCAGCGTGCACCGAACGATCCACGCAACCGCATGCGCGCTGAAACAACATCTGTGGAAAGTGCAAGTGAAGGCCGTCAGGAAAGCAGTCATGAAAGCAACCGCGAGGCCAGTGCGGAACCAGACCGGACCGCAACAAAGCCTACTGCAAAGGATGTGTCTGAGGATCAGGATGTTGTACCCTCCCCCCCGGCTGCTTCGGCCTCCGGTGAAGGGACCGCAGACCTCGACGAGGTCCGGTAAGGCGACTAGTCGGCGTCGAACTGCAGGGTGAAATCGACAACTACGTTGTTGTTGATGCTCGGCAGCCCGGCGATTTCGCGCAGCTGCTCCACCCCTTCGGCAAGACCGAAGGTTGATGCATTCAGGATCAGGGGGCGGGCCAGGGAAACCTGCAGTCCGCCCTCTTTCAATCCGGTAATCACCAAATCCAGTGTCAGCGGCTGCACCATGCCATGCAGGTCCAGCATGGCTTCAACGGTTGTCCTGACAGTGTCTCCTGCGGTCATGTTGTTCAGCTGGTTTGCATCGGCTGACAGCGATACCGTCGCCAGGGGATAAGTTGCCACCTGGAAAACGATCTCCCGCATCCGTTCATTGCGGATATCAATGGCCGTATCAACGCTGCCCAGCATGATACTGACACTGGCTCTGCCGTCATCGGCAATACTGCCGGAAAGCTCCCCGAATGAATTCAGCTCAGAAACCGCGGCAGCCTTGCTGGTCACGTAATACAGGCTGGAAGACCCACCATCCAGGGCCCAGCCGGCCTGTACTGGCTGGCTGAAAATCAGGGGCAGGACAATAAAAGAGACTAAAGCTGAAAGATGAGACTGGCGCGAAGGCATGGAATGCTCCTGTAAAGATTATTTGCCGGCAAAATATACACGGATTTGTACACCGTCTAGAGTGCCACGATTATAGGATTATTACCCGGGAAACTTGAAGAGCTGTACCGCTTCAGGATCAGAGCAGGGATTCCAGTTCCGGCAGCACCTGAAACAGGTCCGCCACGAGGCCATAGTCCGCCACCTGGAAAATGGGCGCATCGGCATCGCTGTTGATGGCGACAATGACCTTGCTGTCCTTCATGCCGGCCAGGTGCTGGATGGCACCGGATATACCTACCGCAATATACAGCTCAGGGGCCACGATCTTGCCGGTTTGGCCGACCTGCAGGTCATTGCCGACAAACCCTGCATCCACCGCTGCTCGGGAAGCACCGATTGCCGCTCCCAACTTGTCGGCTATGCGTTCAAGCAGCTGAAAATTCTCGGCACTGCCGAGACCGCGGCCACCGGATACCACGATACTCGCGGATGCCAGTTCCGGACGCTCACTTGTGCTGAGGTTCTCACTGATAAACTGGCTTTTGTTTTGCGAGATGACCGTATCCAGAGCCATCTGGTCGGGGTTGTTTCCGTTCCCGACAGGCTCGAAGGCGGATGTACGCACGGTGAGTATTTTCACGGGGTCGGACGTTTTCACCGTGGCCAGGGCATTGCCGGCATAGATTGGCCGAATGAACGTGTCCTGCGCCTCGATAGCGACGATATCGGATATCTGCCCCGCATCCAGCAGTGCGGCAAGGCGAGGCATCAGGTTCTTGCCTGTGGTGCCGGCGGCCGCAAGTATGGCCGTGTAATCAGCGGCAATACTGCTTACCAGGGGTGCGACCGCCTCCGGAAGCTGGTTTGCATAGGCCGTATTATCAGCGACGAGAACCCTGCTAACTCCCTGGTACTGGCCAGCAGCCGTTGCCGCGGCGCTGCAATCACTGCCGGCTATCAGCACATGTATGTCCGCATCAAGCTGAACAGCCGCGGCGACGACGCTCGCAGTGACAGAATTGAGTGTTGCGTTATTGTGCTCGGCGATTACCAGTACGCTCATGTCTTGTCCTGTTCTTCCCTCCGACGTCAGGGAATCACCTTGGCCTCATTGCGTAATTTGTCCACCAGTTCGCCGGTGCTGCCGACGATGATGCCAGCCTTGCGACCCGGCGGCTCATGTACTGCAATGGTTGTCATGCTGCTGCTGACGATTACGCCCAGTTCTGCAGGCGTGATCTTGTCCAGCGGCTTCTTTTTCGCCTTCATGATGTCCGGCAGTTTGGCGTAACGGGGTTCATTCAGGCGCAGGTCGGTGGTGACCACGGCTGGCAGGGAGAGGCTGACAACCTGTTCGCCCCCGTCCACTTCACGACTGACCAGCGCCCGCCCGTTTTCGATGGACAGGCGAAAGGCAAAGGTACCCTGCGGCATGTCGCAAAGCGCCGCCAGCATCTGTCCCACCTGGTTGTTGTCGCCGTCGATACTTTGCTTGCCCAGGATAATCAGATCTGGAGACTCACGATCGACGACGGCTTTTAGCAGTTTTGCGACTGCCAGGGGTTCGACGAAACCGGTCTGCTCCACCCAGATGCTGCGGTCGGCGCCCAGTGCCATGGCGGTACGCAATTGCTCCTGGCTTTTTTCTTCACCGACGGTGACAGCAACGATCTCGGTTGCCACGCCCTGCTCTTTCAGGCGCACGGCCTCTTCCACAGCGATTTCGCAAAAGGGATTCATCGCCATTTTGACGTTGCTGAGATCGATGGATGATTTGTCAGCTGATACGCGCACTTTGACGTTGGCGTCGACAACACGCTTGACGGGAACGAGGATTTTCATGGAATGTGCGGATCGATTGTTTCGGGCTGGCCCGATGATTCTGAGATTCTTGTGTAATTGGCAAGGAAGCCAATTATAATGGGGTAGAATAAAAAAGTCTCTTGAACGGAAGAATACATCTTGCCTCACCGCGAAGTTATGCCCTTCGATGTGGTCATCGTGGGCGGCGGCCCTGCCGGCCTTGCCACAGCGTGCAAGCTGGCGCAACTCTGCCGCGAACATGAGGTTACTCTCGACATCTGCCTGATCGAGAAAGGCTCGGAAATCGGTGCCCATATCCTGTCCGGTGCCGTACTTGACCAGCGTGCGCTCGATGAGCTCTTTCCCGACTGGCAGGCCATGGGCGCACCAGTCACCGTCCCCGTCACTGATGAAGAAATCCACTTGTTGTTCAGCGGGACATGCTCGATGAAGCTGCCAGATTTCTTCATCCCGGGGGACCTGCACAACAAGGGCAACCATGTAATCAGCCTGGCCA
>JALRBG010000182.1 GCA_023257855.1 Pseudomonadales bacterium
CGCGCCAGGGATGCCGCCAGGTTGACCGTGGTCGTGGTTTTTCCCACGCCGCCTTTCTGGTTGGCTACGGCAAATATATGGCTCACTCGGTCAGTCCTGCTTTAAATGCCCGTCTGTCGGGCGGATTTCAATCACGTGGCGGGTGCCTTCGACGCCTGGTACGGCCAGTTCCGTTGTGCCTGTCACTGTGCAGTTTGTTGGCAACGCGGCCAGCTCTTCTGCCGGGAACTGCCCCTTCATGGCGAGCAGTTTGCCTGTACCTGATACCAGCGGCGCGCTCTGGCCGACAAACTTGTCCAGGGCGGAAAAAGCCCGGCAGAGGACAATATCAATTTGTTCAGGGCTTTGGAAGTTTTCCACGCGCTGGTGAAATACGGACACGTTATCCAGCCCCAGCTCGGTTTTGACCTGGAACAGGAACCGGGTTTTCTTGCCATTGGCGTCCAGCAACAGGAATTTTTTGTCCGGCAGGCAGATGGCCAGGGGAATACCTGGCAGGCCTGCACCGGTGCCCACATCGAGAATGGTGTTACCGGTAATGAACGGCACCATGGCGACACTGTCGAGCAGGTGGTAAGCAACCATTTGGCCGATATCCTTGATGCCCGAGAGATTGTAAGCATGATTCCACTTATCGAGCAGCAGGAGGTAAGCCAGCAGTTTTTCCTGCTGTCCCGCATCGAGGACGATGTCCAGTTGAGTAAGTCCCGCCCGTAGTGCCTCGGCAAGATGAGTCGGCGCAGGCATCAGGCGATTTTGTTTTGCCGGTCAGGCGTCTGCCCGTGTTTTTTCAGGTACACCAGCAGCAGGGAGATGGCGGCGGGAGTGATGCCCGGTATACGCGATGCCCTGGCTATGGAGTCGGGTCTGCTCTGGCCCAGTTTCTGGCGCAGTTCGCTGGAAAGGCCCGGGATAGTGCTGAAATCGAAGTCAGCCGGAATCCGGGTATGTTCCTGGGCACGGAGTTTGGCGATCTCATCGAACTGGCGATCGATATAACCCTGGTACTTGGTGCGGATTTCAACCTGTTCCGCCACCTGCGGATTCGGCAGTGCCGAGATCAGGCCAGCATCCAGGCAGGCCAGGTTCAGGTCTGCAAGCGACACCTGGGGCCTGGCGAGTATTTCCGCGAGTGTGTATTCATGGCTGAGCGGTTTTTCCAGCAGCGGGTTGATGCGTTCACTCAAGGGGCCGGTCGTATGCACCCATGTTCCCTTCAGCCGTTTTTCCTCGATGGCGACCTGTTCCTGTTTGGTGATGAAGGCCTGCCAGCGTTCATCGTCGACCAGGCCGAGCCTGCGGCCGGTTTCCGTCAGGCGGAAATCGGCATTGTCCTGGCGCAGCATCAGTCGGTATTCCGCACGCGATGTGAACATGCGATAGGGTTCCTGTGTGCCGCGTGTGATCAGGTCATCCACCAGGACTCCGATGTAGGCTTCATCGCGGCCGGGGCTCCACGGCTGCTCTTCCTTCACAGCCAGAGCTGCGTTGATACCAGCCAGCAGGCCCTGTGCTCCCGCTTCCTCATAACCGGTGGTGCCGTTGATCTGGCCGGCGAAATACAGCCCGTTGATGAAGCGGGTTTCCAGGGTCTGCTTAAGGTCTCGCGGATCAAAGTAATCGTATTCGATGGCGTAGCCAGGCCTGACGATGCGGGCGTTTTCAAACCCGGGAATCGTGGCGACCAGGCGTTCCTGGATTTCATAGGGCAAGCTGGTGGAAATCCCGTTCGGATAGAGTTCCCGGCTGTTGAGCCCCTCGGGTTCGACAAAGATCTGGTGGCTGGTTTTGTCGGCAAACCTGACCACCTTGTCTTCGATGGATGGGCAGTACCTGGGGCCCACACCTTCAATTTCACCGGCATACATCGGCGAGTACTGGAGGCCGCTCCTGATGATGTCGTGTCCTGCTTCATTGGTGGACGTGATATGGCAGCAAACCTGGCGCGGATGCTGTGACGGATCACCCAGGTAGGACATGACAGGCCTTGGCGTATCACCATGCTGTTCGGTCATGCGGGAAAAATCCACGGTGTCTGCATCGATGCGCGGTGGCGTGCCGGTCTTCAGGCGGCCGACATTGAACGGCAATTCCCGGAGCCGCTGTGACAGGGCGATGGACGGTGGATCCCCGGCCCTGCCGCCGGCATGATTTTTTAACCCTATGTGGATCTTGCCGCCCAGGAAAGTGCCGGTCGTCAGGATGACACGGGGAGCATAAAAGGTCAGGCCCATCTGGGTGACTACGCCGCGAACCGTCTCTCCCTCAATGACAAGGTCGTCGACGGCCTGCTGGAAAATGCTGAGGTTTTCCTGGCGTTCCAGGAAATGGCGAATGGCCGCCTTGTACAGAGCGCGGTCTGCCTGGGCACGAGTCGCCCGCACGGCCGGGCCCTTGCTGGCGTTGAGCGTCCTGAAATGGATGCCGGCCAGGTCCGCTGCCCGCGCCATGACACCGCCCAGGGCATCTATTTCCTTGACCAGGTGGGTTTTGCCGATACCGCCAATAGCCGGGTTGCAGGACATCTGTCCCAGCGTATCGATGTTATGGGTGATCAACAGGGTGTTGGCGCCCATGCGCGCAGCCGCCAGTGCCGCTTCGGTGCCGGCATGGCCGCCACCCACGACGATGACATCAAACTTGTTTGCCTTCTTGGCCTGCTGCATGGGTTCAGAGTAACAGGCCGCATGGCCTGGTGCTTATTGAAAAAGGGCGCAAAGTATAAGCCTTTCAGGGCAAAAATGAAGTGAATTATCTTTACTGGCTACCATGGCTACAGGTGCCACAAAGATATTCAGATATATATAGATGTATATATAGAAGAATGAATATTTAATGTTATTGCTACTATTAGGGAGGGTCGGGACTGTGTGTAACCGCGTATTCCGGTTAGTGATCAGTTCGTTATCGCAAGTGAAAGCCTGTGAACTGCCTGAGGTAAAGCTGCCGACAAGCACGGGAAAGGCCTGTACAGATCCCGCCTTTATTCACAGCCGCGACATTGGTGAAAATATTCCCGGCCTCTTCCACAAGCTGTACAGATCCTTCGGGGTGTTTTCCACAGGGATCATCACAGCTTATACCGGCCGTATACAGGGCCGGTTACTTGCCGATGCAAAAGCTCGAGAAGATCTCGCCCAACAGGTCGTCGGCGCTGAAGCAACCGGTGATGGTTTCCAGGG
>JALRBG010000215.1 GCA_023257855.1 Pseudomonadales bacterium
GAGGCGAACATCATGAACAGACGGACGGTGTCGGCGCCGTAACGCTCCACCATCAGCTGGGGATCGATGCCGTTGTTCTTGGACTTGGACATCTTGGTCATGCCGGAGTGGATCACTTCACGGCCTTCGAGGTCGACCGCCTTGGTGATGCGGCCCTTGTCGTCACGCTCTACCTTGACCTCGGTCGGGCTGACCCAGACGTTGCCGCCCTTCTCGTCCTTGTAGTAGAAGGCGTCTGCCAGCACCATGCCCTGGCAGAGCAGGCGCTTGAACGGCTCGTCGCTGTTCACGAGGCCCGCATCACGCAGCAGCTTGTGGAAGAAGCGGGCATACAACAGGTGCAGGATGGCATGTTCGATGCCGCCGATGTACTGGTCCACATCCAGCCAGTAATCCATGGCCCTGCGGTCGAGCATGGCGCCGTCTTCCCGCGGCGAGGCGAAGCGGGCGTAATACCAGGAGCTTTCCATGAAGGTGTCGAAGGTATCGGTTTCGCGCTGGGCCTTGCCGCCGCAGGCAGGGCAGGTGGTTTCGTAAAATTCGGGCATCTTCTTGATCGGTGAACCGGAACCATCGAAGTCGACATCCTCAGGCAGCACCACGGGCAGCTGGTCCTCGGGTACCGGTACACTGCCGCAGCTGCTGCAGTTGATCATGGGAATCGGCGCGCCCCAGTAACGCTGGCGGCTGACGCCCCAGTCGCGCAGTCGGAAATTGACGGTCTTGCGGCCGATGTGCCTGCTTTCGAAGTCGGCGGCGACATGGTCGAAGGCCTGCTGGAAGGTCATGCCGTCCATCGCGCCGGAATTGATGCACAGGCCTTTTTCGACGAAGGCGCCCTTGTCGAGATCGCAGGCTACGCTGTCGTCGGCAGGCTTGATGACCTGCCTGATGACCAGGCCGTATTTTTTCGCGAATTCCCAGTCACGCTGGTCATGTCCCGGCACGGACATGACAGCGCCGGAACCGTAGGACATGAGGACGAAGTTGCCAACCCAGATCGGCACTTCCTCACCGGTGATGGGGTGGATGGCCTTGAAGCCCGTGTCGACACCGGCTTTCTCGATGGTGGCCATGTCGGCTTCCGACACGCCGCCAACCTCGAGCGCCTTGATAGCCTTTGCCTTTTCCGGGTCGCTGGCCGCGGCTTTTTCGGCCAGAGGATGCTCGGGCGCTACCGCACAGTAAGTGACACCCATGATAGTGTCCGGGCGGGTGGTATAGACCTGCATGGTTTCCTGTTCGCTTTTTACGGCGAATTCAAATTCCAGGCCTTCGCTGCGGCCGATCCAGTTCTGCTGCATCACCCGCACGCGCTCCGGCCAGCCGTCGAGTTTGCCGAGGTCATCGAGCAGTTCCTGCGCGTAGGCGGTGATCTTGATGAACCACTGGGGAATCTTGCGCCTTTCCACCGGTGCACCGGAGCGCCAGCCCTTGCCATCGATGACCTGTTCGTTGGCGAGAACGGTCTGGTCGACCGGATCCCAGTTCACTTCCGCTTCCTTTTTGTATACCAGGCCTTTCTTGTAGAGCTGTACGAAAAACCACTGCTCCCACCTGTAGTAATCCACGTGGCAGGTGGCGAGCTCCCTGTGCCAGTCGTAGGCATAGCCGAGCTGCTGCAGCTGGGCGCGCATGTCACTGATGTTGCTGTAGGTCCACCTGGCCGGCGCCACCTTGTTCTTCATGGCGGCATTTTCCGCGGGCAGGCCGAAGGCGTCCCAACCCATGGGCTGCAGGACATTCTTGCCCATCATGCGCTGGAAGCGGCTGACCACGTCGCCGATGGTGTAGTTGCGCACGTGCCCCATGTGCAGCTTGCCGCTGGGGTAGGGAAACATGCACAGGCAGTAGAATTTTTCCCTGGCCGGATCAATGTCCACCCGGAAACTGTCATGTTCCTGCCAGTATGCCTGCACCGCCGTTTCCACAACGGCGGGGTCATAATCCCCTGTGAAGATGTCGTTGGAAATTGTGATACTCATCGCGTTTCCGGGCTGCCTTCTCTGATTGACTGAACGCCAGCTTAATGGCCGATTCAGATGCCGTAATGACCAGGTTCAGGTGCTGGTCTACTACCCTAAACAGGCACGATTTTTTGGTTCGTGCCCCGAAAAAAGGCGCATAGCATACCAGAGAAAATAAGCATATGTCGTACATCGCCGAAATCCTTTCAGAAGACGTTGTCTGGCTCATCAACGAGAACAGGCGCCTCATATCCATACACTAGAACCTGGAAGAGGCCAGTTACTACTGCCGAAAGCATTTCCAGGCGGTCCCGGTCATTGTAGACAGGCGCGAGGAACGCTTCAGGCAAAGCCCCTGAGCCTTCTTGCGGACAGATACTTACAAGCGCCTTGGCTTCGGGCGCTGTTTGACCCTCTTTTCAGAGGGTCTTTTTTTGCCCAGATTTCTCTTCCGGGTGCCGGTGTCACAGGCGATCCTCGATGTCCACCTTGATGAAGCCTTCCGGGAACTCCTCCACTTCCTTGCCGACGATAGTGTATTCCTTGTTGCCGCCGGTGAACCGGTTCTCCAGGTCCATGTAACCCTGCGGGTCGAAAAGGGGAGAGGCGCTCATTCCCATGATGCCCGTGGCGTCCTTCTTGTTGCAGGTGTATTCCACGCTCTGGCGTTTGAAGTTTTCAAGGCCGTGCTCGAGCATGCCGTCCATGGCGGCTTTCAGGGTGTAGTGTGTTGTCATGAAGTTGTAACCCATGTCCCAGGCTTCCTCGGCACTGACTTCCGGCGAACCGTCCGCTTTCACGGCCACATCCGGGTACATCTTCCAGCCGGGCACGCGCTCGGCGACATACTTTGCGTCTGCATAGGAGGTCAGCTTCACGACGGTTGTCATCTGCGCACCCAGTTTCAAGGCCTCGTTGCAGCGCGCGATACCTTCATCCAGTTCGGTGGCCGGGTCGGCATTGGTACGGGCGATGAGGATACAGTCAGTGCCCTTCAGGGCTGCAAGTGCCGCCTTCACCTTGGCCATGTACTTGTCTCGTGGCAACAGCACGGTGGACTCTTCCATGTCACCGGCATCCTCCAGCTGCAATGCAGTGGCGCCGGCCATGGCCATGCGCCTGGCACTCCGGTATACCGCCAGCGGACCGCCGAAACCATCCTCGATGTCCGCGGCCAGCGGGATGGCCGTGGTCTGGGTGATGCGGCTGGTGATCCATTCCAGGTCGGTGAGGTTGGTGAAGCCGTAATCGACGACGCCGTTCATCGCCACCGAGACTTCACCGCCGGACAGCATTATGGCGGGGAAACCCACCATCTGCACGGCATGGGCGGATGCGCAGTCGTATACACAGGGAGCGAGTACGCACCTGTCGGCGCTTTCAAGCACCTTGCGAATGGATGTCTTGGCCATGGTCAATCTCCTTCAAATGGCAATACGGTTAATTGTGTTCGAGGTCGCGGCGCAGGGCGGCATAGTGGGGAAAGGCACTGCGCAGCAACATGAACATGATCGGCGCCGGCACGCCCACGACGATGGCCAGCGAATAGCGGATCTGGTTGGGATCCCGGAACACGTAATCGGTCATCAGGCCGACCACGGTCGGTCCCACCACCAGGCCGATCAGGGTCAGGATGGTGATGTAAATGGCGGTCACCTGGCCGCGCGCCCGGTTCGGGATGATCATCTGGATGGACGTCCCCGCGCAGGCATAGGGCGTATTGCTCAGGAACACCGTCGGCACCAGGAACAGCATGGCCAGCAAGCCGTTGGGCATCTGGGTGGCCAGTACGCCGAAGATACCGCAGCCGACGAAACCGAAGGCCGCCACCTTGAGCGGTGCTTCGAGTACGCCGCGCGCGGACAGGCGGTCGGTCATCCAGCCACCGAAGAAGGCGCCTGCTGTGCCGAAGGTGAGTACCGTCAAGCCGAAACCAAGGCCGACCTGGGCGGTGCTCCAGTCGTAGGTGCGCTGAATGAAGGCCGGTACCCACACGAACAGGGTATAGGACACCAGGGTCACCATGGAAAAACCGACGAACATTGGTACCAGGGCGCGGCGGCGTTCTTTCAGTACCGAACCGACGGCACGCAGGGTCATCGGTGCTTTGGCGCCTGTGCCGCGACGTTCGGGTTCCCGGAACATCAGGAAGCAGGGCACCAGCAGCAAGCCGGGTGCACCGATAATGATGAAGGCGGCCTGCCAGGGCTCGAAACCGGACAGCAGGCCGCCCGAGGTCAGTACCGGTGAGTCGGTCAGCCACTGTAGCAGCAGCCCGCCCCAGATATAGGCAAGGCCCTGCCCGACCGGTGCGCTCATCATGAAGAAGCCCATGGGTTTACCGAGGCGATCCGGGGAAAAGGAATCCGAGAGCATGGAAAAGCCCGCCGGGGTGACGCTGGCCTCGCCGATGCCGACACCGACGCGGGTCAGGAACAACTGCGCATAGCTTCGTGTCAGGCCGGAGGCCATGGAAAACAGGCTGAAGAACAACAGGCAAATACCCAGCACGGTGCGGCGCGTGAAACGGTCGACCAGGCGACCCACCGGGAAACAGGCGAGGGTGTAGAAAATGCCGAAGGCCACGCTCTGCAACATGCCGAACTGGGTGTCATTGAGGTCGAACTGTGCCTTCAGCGGCTCTACCGTCAGGTTGATGACTGTGCGGTCGAATTGCGACATGATGGAAGCCAGGGCCAGCAGGCCGGCAAGCATCCAACCGCGTCCCGGTGAAGGCCAGTTGTCGTCATTTTCAGTTGATGATGCAGCCATCGTTGTTTCCCTCTGTAGGCTTTTTAGTTGTTATTTTTATCGGGTATCTGTTCATCAAACAGGCGCATGCACTCCGCGTTGTCGGCGGCACCGTAACCGGCATCCACCAGGCGCCGGTGCAGGTCGGCGACCAGTGACGTGAGCGGCAGTTGCTGCACCGAATCACCTGCTGCCCTTGCCACCGCATTGAGGTCCTTGACCATGTTGTCGATGCGCCCTGTGGGTGAAT
>JALRBG010000242.1 GCA_023257855.1 Pseudomonadales bacterium
CACCATCCAGGTTATTCCCCATATCACCGACGAAATCAAGGCACGCGTCCTGGACGGTGCCGGCGATGCCGACGTGGCCCTGGTTGAGATCGGCGGCACGGTGGGTGACATCGAATCGCAGCCTTTCCTGGAAGCCGTGCGCCAGCTGAAAGTGGAACTGGGCTCCGATCGCGCCATATTCCTGCACCTGACTCTCGTGCCCTATATCAGCACGGCGGGTGAAACCAAGACCAAACCCACTCAGCACTCCGTGCGCGACCTGCGCTCCATCGGCATCCAGCCGGATATCCTGGTGTGCCGGTCGGACCATGAGCTGCCGGAATCCGCCCGTCGCAAGATCGCCTTGTTCACCAACGTGGATATGCAGGCCGTGGTTTCCCTGCAGGACACCGCAACAATCTATTCAGCACCCCTGATCCTCCACAACACCGGCATAGATGAGTACATTCTCAAACGCTTCCACCTGGAATGTCCGCCTGCGGATCTGTCGGAGTGGGAAAGGGTTGTCGAAGCCACCATGAAACCCGACCGCGAGGTGAATATCGCCATGGTCGGCAAATACATGGATCTGCTCGATGCCTACAAATCGCTCATCGAAGCCATCAAGCATGCCGGTATCCAGACCCGCACACGGGTCAAGATCAGGTACATCGATTCCGAGACCATCGACACTGAGGGCCTCGAAGCCCTGGAAGGGATGGATGCCATTGTCGTGCCCGGCGGCTTCGGCGAGCGTGGCATTGAAGGCATGATCACTACCGCCCGTTTTGCCCGGGAACACAATATCCCCTACCTGGGCATCTGTCTTGGCCTGCATGTGGCGGTGATCGAATATGCCCGTCATGTGCTGAACCTGCCTGGCGCCCACAGCACCGAGTTTGAAAAGGGCTGTGCCGATCCGGTGATCGCCTTGATCACGGAGTGGACCAATGCCAAGGGCAAGGTCGAATTGCGTGATGAAAACTCCGACCTGGGCGGCACCATGCGCCTGGGCGGACAGGAATGCCGCCTCAAGGACGGCTCCCTGGCGAAGCAGTGCTACCAGAAGGATGTGATTGTCGAGCGCCATCGTCATCGTTACGAGGTCAATAACAATTACGTCGACAGGCTCGAGGCAGCCGGTCTGCATTTCACCGGTGAGTCCATGGACGGGAACCTCATGGAGGTCCTGGAAGTGGAGGGGCATCCCTGGTTCCTGGCGTGCCAGTTCCACCCGGAATTCACGTCCACGCCCCGTGACGGCCACCCCCTGTTCACGGGTTTCGTCAACGCGGCCATCCAGCAGAACCTGCGTCATCACGAGCAACTTCAGCAACAGCAGCAGCCGGTGCAGGCTGCCGCACCACCGACCGCTGCCAACAGCTGACGCGCTGTTGGTCAACAATCACAGCCCAAGACGCTTTCAATGACGAAATTGATCAAGGCAGGCGATATCAGCATAGCCAACGATGCACCCATGGTGCTCGTCGGTGGTCTCAACGTGCTCGAGGACGAGACGCTGGCACTGGAGGTGGCCCAGACCTTCGCCGAAGTGTGCGCGAAACTGGATGTGCCTTATATTTTCAAGGCCTCTTTCGACAAGGCCAATCGCTCATCCATCAAATCCTATCGTGGCCCCGGCATGGCAAAGGGCATCGACATCCTGGCCAGTGTGAAGTCCCGCTTCGGCGTGCCGGTCATCACCGATATCCATGCACCGGAACAGGCCGGACCGGTAGGTGAAGTGGCGGATATCCTCCAATTACCTGCCTTCCTGTCACGCCAGACCGACCTGGTACTGGCCATGGCGAAAACCGGCAAGGTCATCAATATCAAGAAGGCCCAGTTCCTGTCGCCGGGCGAGATGGGCAATATCCTGCAGAAATTCGAGGAAGCGGGCAATCGCCAGCTAATCCTGTGCGAGCGGGGTACCAGCTTCGGCTACAACAACCTTGTCGTCGACATGCTTGGCTTTCCCATCATGAAATCATTCGGCTATCCGGTGCTGTTTGACGTCACCCATTCCCTGCAGCTGCCGGGCGGGCAGTCCAGCAGTGCCGGCGGGCGCCGCAAGGATGTGACAGCCCTGGCCAAGTCCGGAATCGCCCAGAAGATTGCGGGCCTGTTCCTGGAAGCCCATCCGGATCCGGCCTCGGCACTGTGCGATGGACCCTGTGCCTTGCCCCTGGCAAAACTGGAAATATTTCTTACCCAGATAAAGGCCGTCGATGACCTGATCAAGGGACAGGAAGATATCGACACCGCCTGATTCGCCAAACCTTCACTCCGCAACAACGTTTATATTTTAAGCAGGTAGACCATGTCAGAAATCGCAGTAATCCGTGCCCGTGAAGTGCTTGATTCACGCGGCAATCCGACCGTGCAGGCCGATGTTACCCTGACCAGCGGGGAAACCGGTTCGGCCTGTGCGCCGTCCGGCGCCTCCACCGGTTCCCGCGAAGCGCTGGAACTCCGGGACAAGGATCCCGGCCGCTACAATGGCAAGGGCGTACTCAAGGCAGTGGCTGCGGCCAACGGCCCGATCCAGGACACCCTGAAGGGCATGAACGCCCTCGATCAGGCTGCCATCGACCAGGCCATGATCAGGCTGGACGGTACTGACAACAAGGGCAACCTGGGCGCCAATGCGATACTGGCGGTTTCACTGGCCACCGCCAAGGCAGCGGCCCTGCACCGCAAATTGCCCCTGTATGCCTATATCGCCGGGCTGCCCCAGGCCAACCCGGCAGGAACATACACAATGCCCGTGCCGATGATGAACATCATCAATGGCGGTGAGCATGCTGACAACAACGTCGATATCCAGGAATTCATGATCCAGCCGGTCGGTGCCGACACTTTCCGAGAGGCCCTGAGATACG
>JALRBG010000319.1 GCA_023257855.1 Pseudomonadales bacterium
CTGCTCGGTGTCGGAGACCAGCCAGCGCAGCTTGGCGCGCAGCGTGGTTTCCTCGCGCTGGTTGGTGGGGCGGTCCAGTAAGCGATTGGTGCCGAAGCCGTCGCTTTTCAGTTCCTGTACGGACAACCGGTAGAACAGGTCATCCGTGGCGGGACCGGAGATAAAGCCGGCGATGCCGCGTTCACCGGCATTGGCCGTTTGCACCTGCATTCCCCACGACTGCTCTGTTGCCGGCGCTTTGCTTTGCAGGTTGATGAGGCCGGCCAGGGCGTTGGAGCCGTAGCGTGTACCCTGGGGGCCGAGGAATATCTCCACCTGCTGCATGTCGTAGAGCATGGCGGCGGTGCCGATGCCGGAAAAATCCACGCCGTCGATCATCAGCCCGACTGAGGGATTCAGGGGCTCGGAAAACTGGCCGCGTTCGCCGATGCCGCGCACCTGGATGAAACGCGCGCGTGAAGCGCCGGAGGCAAAGTTCACGTTCGGGGCGTTGAGCAGGACGTCCTCGAGGTGTTGCGCATTCTTGCGTGCCATGGTGTCCACATCGATGACGCTGATGCTGGCCGCGATATCGTCCTGGGCAGACTGCCGGTAATCCGCGGTGACGATGATTTCCTCGAGCATCGGCTGGGCGGCTGCGGGCAGTGTGGCAAGTTGCAGGGGCAACAGGGCCAGGAGTCGGCGTAAGGTCATGAAACACTCCGGTTGTGTCGGTTATCGGGATCCGGAGCGGCAAGGTTGCAAAGAGAGGGAAACACGAAAGCGTTTCCTGTTCCTATTCCTCCGCCAGTACTAACCGGATCAGGTTCAAAGGGTTTGATCTCAGGCCGAAGCCACCCCTTAGGAAGGCCGACACTTTAACAGAGACAGTGGGCAAGAGAAAGGGATAGCAGTTTTTGCGAATAACGGGTAATCAAAACAAAGCCAGAGCCCTGGCTAGCCGCGTTTCACGGTCACCAGTGATTACGGTGTAAGGCAGCTCATAGTAATCGAGTTTTTGGCGATACAACTCGAACAACTCGGGGCGGCTGTCCGCACTTTCGCGCAAGGGGTCCGGCTGCCAGGGTATGTCGCAGTCGCACAACAGGTAATGGCGGTCACGCTGGTCGATGCGCCTGGCGAAGGTTTCCAGTATCCAGGGATGGCACTGGCCGAAACGTACTTCACTCCAGACAATCACCACCAGCAGGTCGGTGTCGCAGATCACCTGGTCGGGACTGCCGGCCAGCGTCAGTTGCTCGGCGCTGTCCTGCTGGCTGGCGATTTCCAGGAGGTGGCTCTCGTCGTAGCGAAAATTGCCGTCGGCGGACAGCTTCTGGCCCAGGTAGTCGCGGCTTGCCTCGCTGACCAGCGGCAGGTTGAGCGCATTGCTCAGATCGCCGGCCAGCGTGGTCTTACCGCAGGATTCCGGCCCCGTCAGGATGAAAAAGGTATTGATAACTGTCTCCCGGCATCGATCGCAACGCCAGATGCCTCAACCCATTGTAGCAGTGCTTTGCGGTCGTGCTTCGAGTTTACTCGTCTTCTTCCACCGGCGGCATGTCGACACCCCAGCTTTCATTGGCGCGGGCGATGACATAGGCATGTATGGCGTTCACATCACTGGTGGACAGGATATCGTCGAACGCGGCCATGCCTTTTTCAACCAGCGTGCCTTCCAGGACCACGGTATTGAAGTTGCGGTGGGAGTCGGCGGACAGGAAACGCAGGTCCTTCTGGCCGCCCACGGCATCCTGGCCATGGCAGCGTGCGCAGGTTTCGTTGAACAGGCGCGCGCCGGCCTGGATCTCATCCTCGGACGCAGTGACGGGCGGGGGCTGTTCGGGCATCTGCTGCGTCAGGGTTTCCATGGGCGGCAACTGCCCCGTAGCACCCAGTTTGAATACCAGGGTGCGGGCTGGACTGATGGGGAAATTGTTGCCCGATGCGCGGGCGACGATAGCGCGGCCGCCGCCCCAGCCGGCATTCACGGCAATGTACTGCTCGCCGTCCACTTCATAACTGATCGGGCCCGCCAGGGCCACGGTCTGGATCGGCATGCTCCACAGTTTTTCGCCGTCGGTGGCGCGGTAGATCACGAAGTCGCGGTCGATGCTGCCCTGGACGACGATGTTGCCGGCCGTAGCCAATGCACCGCCTGAGCCGACGTCGGAGTGGGGCACACGCCAGGCTTCACGCTGGCGGACCGGGTCCCAGGCCGTCAGCCACGCTTCGCGGCGCTCGATCATCAAGCGGTTGTACTCTGCGCGTTTCGCCGGGTCGGTTTCAAAACCCCAGGCCGGGTTGGAGCGGAATTTCTTCGGGGTGAATTCGCGTGCCACCGACAGGGAAATCCAGTCTTCCTGCACGGTGAAATACACCAGGCCGGTCAGGGGCGAGTAGGACATTGGCTCCCAGTTGTGGCCGCCACCTGGCCCGGGTGTGAAGAATGCGCTCTCGGTGCCGAAGTCCGCGTCGGGGTTGATCACCGGGCGTCCGGTGAGCATGTCGATGTGGCTGGCCCAGGTGTTGGGCACGAACTCGCGTGCTGACAACAGTTCGCCAGTGGCGCGGTCGAGCACGTAGAAGAAACCGTTCTTCGGCGCCTGCATGATGACCTTGCGCATCTCGCCGTACAGTTCCAGTTCAGCCAGCATCATGGGCTGGGTCGCGGTGTAGTCCCATTTCTCGCCGGGCACTTCCTGGTAATGCCAGACGTAGTCGCCGGTATCGAGGTCGAGGGCGACGATCGAGGCGAGGAAGAGGTTGTCGCCGCCACCGGGGCTGCGGAATTCCACCGCCAGGGGCGAGCCGTTACCGGTGCCGATGTAGACAAGATTCAAATCGGGATCGTAAACGATGGAATCCCACACGGTGCCGCCACCACCCAGTGTCCACCATTCACCGGTCCAGGTTTCGGCGGCCATGCGCATGGCATCGTTTTCAAAACCGTCGGCGGGATTGCCGGGCACGGTGTAGAAACGCCATTTAAAGGCGCCGGTGTGGGCATCCCAGGCGGTGACCATGCCCCGCACACCGAAATCGGCGCCACCGTTGCCGACTATCACGGTGCCATTGAATACACGCGGTGCGCCGGTGATGGTGTAGGGCCACTCCTTGTCGGTAGTCTGTGCAACCCAGATCTCTTCGCCGGTGGCGGCATCGAGGCCGATGAGCCGGCCGTCGAGCGTGCCGATGATGACGACGCCTTCCCACACCGCCAGGCCGCGGCTGACCGGGCCGCAGCAGGCGTAACGGCCCCACTCGCGGGGCGTCTGCGGGTCGTATTCCCACAGCAGTTCACCGGTCTTCGCATCCAGTGCGTAGGTCATGGTCCAGGCGCTGGTGAGATACATGACGCCGTCGACGACGATGGGCGTGCCTTCGACGCCGCGGAAAGTGTCGAGATCGAAATACCAGGCCAGGCCCAGAGAGTCGACATTATCTTCGTTGATCTGCGTAAGAGGACTGAAACGCTGCTCCTTGTAGGTACGGCCCCAGGACAGCCAGTTCTTGCCGTCAGATTCGTCCATCAGGCGTTCGTGGGTGACGTTGCCGAAGGTCTGGGCGAGGAGGGCGACTGGCAGGTAAAACAGGAAACAGAATATGACGTGGAAAATTTTCATGGAATTGCGGTGTGTCTGTTCAAGTGAAGGGGAGGATAAACGCCCTGTTTACGCTTGTCCATGCGACGTACCCTCTCTCTTTTTTAAAGTCGGGCGTGGCGGGAATCGTGCTGGGTTTTCCGGCTGCCCTGGCCCCAACCCCTCTCAGCTCAGAGGAGGGACATTCGCTGCTCGGGATCGCCGCCAGGTCAGCCTGGCACAGCGCTGAATTCCGCATCAGTTCTCGAATCTCTTCGAAGGAATAGGGGGGGCGGTTTTGCCCGCAGAGGGAATGTCACTTCCTCTGACCGAGGCGGGCAAAACGGCACCCCGGTCAATCATCGAAGTTCCTAAACTGAATTAGAACTCCACATTCAGCGTCAGCCCTAACCGAACCGGCTCCCCGAGCTGCGTATATCCCTTCGCCGTATACCCATCCCGCGGGTCGTTGCCGAAGTAGAAACCCCGCACGAAGTAATCCTCATCCGTCAGGTTGCGGCCCCACAGGGTCAGGTCGAGGTTGCCGCGCGTATACCGGAGGCTCGAGTTGAGGAGGGCGTAGCTGTCTGACCTGACTGCATGGCTATCCGAGAAGTAGAAGGCGTCGCGGCCCTGCACGTTCACATCCAGCGCCAGTTGCGGTGACAATTCCCATCCCAGCCCCAGGGTGAACTGGTAATGTGGTGCATGTGCCTGCTGGCGGCCGTCGAGGTTGTCGCCGGCAGCGTTGACGTAGTCGGTGTACCTGGCATTGAGCAGCCCCAGCGAGCCGTAAAGGTGAAGATCTTCTGTTGCGAACCACTGGCCACTTAATTCCATGCCCTTGTTCACGCCGCCCGCCGCGTTGCCGATGTAATCAATAAACTCGGCACTGCCGTCGTCCCTGACCCTGACAATGGAGCTGGATATCTGTACGTCATCCCGATCCATCCAGAAGATGGCGTAGCGAATCTGCAGGTTCTCCAGCAGGCTGCCCTTGAAGCCGATTTCCAGGTTCCCCAGGGTTTCCGCATCGAATTCACGCAGGTCAGCATCCAGGCTGCCGTCCGTATTGAAGCCGGCGCTCTTGTAACCCCGCGACACGTTCGCATAGAACAGGTTGTCCTTGGCGGTGCGGTAGTTAAGGCCGAGCTTGCCGCCGAACAGGTTGTCCTCCGGCGAGAAGGCGAGGCCATTGCTGTCTTTGTAGGCGGCGCTGAAACGTTCGCTGCGCAGCCCGAAATCGAGAGACCAGCTGTCGGTAAGGCTGGTGTTGGATTCCGCATACACGGCGAAACGGTCGATGATGTAGCGGCTGGAGAATACATCCGGCAGGAACGTGTAATTGCGCGCCAGGTCCACGTCCTGGTGCAGGTTGTAAATGCCCGCCACCCAGGACATGCGGCCATTGAAGAGGGCGCCGGCATCGCCGGACACCAGGCGCACCTCGCCGCTGACGGTTTCGCGGTCGCGGAAGTAATGATCGGTAGAGGCATATTCCCAGGGGTGGAAGCCGGTATAGACCCAGTCCTCGTCGTAGCCGTAGGCGATGTCTGAACTGGCATAACCGCCGATGATCTCCAGGTCGAAGGCCTCGAATCGACGGGTCGTGAACTGCAGGCTGGCCAGTTTCGAATCCTGGCGGTCGAAGCCTGGTTCGTCGGACAGCGTGTCGCGCACGTTATCCAGGGAAAAGGCGTCGTAGCCGTTGTCGAGGTCGATCATCGCCGTCGTGAAATCGATCTGCTCGGTGTCGGAGACCAGCCAGCGCAGCTTGGCGCGCAGCGTAGTTTCCTCGCGCTGGTTGGTGGGGCGGTCCAGGAAGCGATTGGTGCCAAAGCCGTCGCTTTTCAGTTCCTGCACGGACAACCGGTAGAACAGGTCATCCGTGGCGGGACCGGAGATAAAGCCGGCGATGCCGCGTTCACCGGCAGTGGCCGTTTGCACCTGCATTCCCCAC
>JALRBG010000335.1 GCA_023257855.1 Pseudomonadales bacterium
AGGGTGATGCCCAGCCAGGGATAGAGGGTCAGGCCGATATTACCGTTGAAGGAAACGCTGAGACCGGAGGCATCCCGGATCTTGCCTTCAAGAAACGCCTTGTGCTCGTTGGGGTCGAGGTTGACGACATAAAAAAAGCCGACAACCACGACAGTGAAAACCAGGGTGACCAGGGAAACGGTGATTTTGAGAAAGTTTTTCATGGAGGTGGTGTTTTACCGGGGCAAAACGAAAAAATGGGCTGCCATATTAGACCAGAACTGCAAGCGCGATGTTGCAATATAACCGTGAATTTTTCAGCAGTGTTGATACCCGGAAACACTGCCGGATTTGTCGGGCTGGCGAGCGGTCGACAGCCCCAACCATGCAAATACCGGGGAGTTTTACCGCAACGGGTCGAAACCCTTGCAAATATCCGGGTATTTATCGATTCTAACTCCTGCCAAACGACGACGCGAAAGGGGAATGCCACAGGCAGCGCATGAAGTTCAGGCAATTTTTCAACTGGCGGTTTTCGCTGATCTTTTTCCACCGCTGGCTGGGCATTCTGGTCGGCCTCATGTTCGTGATCTGGAGCCTTTCCGGCATCGTGCTGATGTATGCCGGCATTCCCCACATGACCGCCGGCGAGCGCCTGCACCGGCTGCCGGCACTGGACCTTGCCACGGTCAGCGTCACACCCGCCGAGGCCCTCGGGCAGGTCCAGGGCGCTCCCTTCAGGTTGCGCGTTTCCATGCATGGCGACCGACCTGTTTACCGCATCAATACCGGTTTCGTTTTCGGTAACTGGACCGTGGTTTATGCCGACACGGGTGAGCGCGTACCCGACCTCGACGCCGAAGCGGCGACAGCCTGGCTCACGGATTTCCTGCCCGATTACGAGGGCGGGTTTGTCGTTGAAACCACGTTGCAGGGGCCGGATATGTTCACGCATTCTCCGGGGATCCAGAACCACATGCCCATGCATCGTATCGCCCTCGATGATGCATCCGATACCGAGTACTACATGTCGGCCGGCAGCATGGAGCCGGTGATGAAAACCACGTTCTGGACGCGCATCCTGGGCTTCAGCGGATACAACATGCACACCCTGTTTTTCTTCCGGCAGGCATCGTGGTGGACGCCGCTGCTGCAATGGCTGGCCTGGATCGGCCTGGGCATGGTGATTCTTGGCGTGGTGCTCGGCATCTGGCGTTTCAATTTCAGAAAGAAAGTCAAAAAGACCGGTGAGGCCTGGCGCACGCCCTACAGCGGCTGGCACAAGTGGCATCACTGGGCCGGCATCATTTTCGGCATCATGGCCGTCTCCTGGGTTTCCAGTGGTCTGGTGTCACTGAATATTTTACCGGTGATTACGGAAACCCTGTATACCGAAGCGCAGATCGAAGCGGGCGCCCGCAGCGTGCAGGGGCAGGGGGACCATATCGATTTTTCCCCGCTCACCGTTGCCGGGCTGCAGCATGCGGCAACCGAACTGGCCAGTGAATTCGCCATCAGTGAGATGGAGCTTATCGAGTTTAACGGCAACCTTTATTACCTCGCCTATCGCAAACCCGACCGGCAGGAAATGCTGGACTGGGATTCCCGCAGCGCCTTCGACTTCATCACGCCCACCCTCGAGTGGGAGCATCGGCTGATTTCCGCAACCGATACCGGGGCACAACCGTTCAGCGCCTTCGGCGAAGCTGAACTGCTGGCGATTGCCAGACAGGCATTGCCCGGTGCGACCATTACAGAGGCGGCCTGGCTCGACGAGCCGGACAGCTACTATTACCGGACCGTGGATTCCTTCGACCTGGGTTTGCCCCGGTCCGTGCGCCAGGTGCCGGTCCTGCGGGTGAAGTTCGACGATCCTCAGTCCACTTGGCTGTACCTGGAGCCAAGCCTGGGCCAGTTGACCAAACTGGAAGTCATCGACAGGCGCAACCGCTGGGGTTACTACGGCTTGCATGGACTCGATTTTGCCTTCCTCTACACCAACCGGCCGCTGTGGGACATCATCATGCTCAGTCTTGTCATCGGTGTGGTGACCTTGAGCGTCACCACGCTGGTGCCGGGGTGGCGGCGGGTCAGGAAAAATGTCCTGAAAATCACCCGGTTGGGCAGGCAGCCTGCAGAGCAGGAAGACCCCGCCTTCAATAGATAAAACCGATAACAGGGCTGCATTTAAACAATTAGACAGAAGTTTGACTGGTCTATATATTCGTTTATCAAGTCATTAATCCAGACTGACTTTGCGAAGCCCCTGGCTTCATCGTTTGTAAATAAAAGAAGCACTATGAATTTGCTGCGGTGCGTGGCTGATACCCGTAAGTGCTGTTTCGTTATATTAAGGAGTCAACAATGTCTTTAGCAGGTTCCAAAACCGAACAAAACCTCAAGGATGCCTTCGCTGGTGAATCCCAGGCCAATCGCCGTTACCTGTACTTCGCCGCCAAGGCCGACGTGGAAGGTTACAACGATGTCGCCGCGGTTTTCCGTTCCACCGCGGAAGGTGAAACCGGACATGCCCATGGCCACCTGGAATACCTGGAAGAAACCGGTGATCCCGCAACCGGCCTGCCGATCGGCGGCACCTCTGACAACCTGAAGGCCGCCATTGCCGGTGAAACCCACGAGTACACCGACATGT
>JALRBG010000365.1 GCA_023257855.1 Pseudomonadales bacterium
GGTGTCACTTCACTATTCATGAGGTTATTCCTCTCTTAGTAGTCAGTAGTAGTCAGTAGTAGTCGTTATTTCAATACGCAGATTTCAGACCATTTTTCCACACTGACCGGTCCGGCCGAAGTCTGGATAAGTACTACGCCTGGTTTGGATGCTTTCAACTGGTAGGCCGAACCCTGCGGCAGCAGGACTTCGTGGCCGCGACGTGCGGTCACTTTGCCCATGCGCTTGCCTTTGGGATTACCCGACATGATTTCGGCGCCGGCATCATGAGCCGGCTTCTCGTCTTCGGCCAGCTGGTAAAACTCGAATTCCACTTCCCCGTCCATGACGATGGCAAATTCATCGTGGGGAGCACGGTACCAGGGAGAGGTTCCCTCGGTACGGGCCACTTCCGCGCAGTATTCCAGGTTGGAGGCAACCATGATGCGTTCGAAGGGCTTGGCGTGGCTGCAGATTTCAAAGATATTTGAAAACGCGTAATGCTTCAGATCATCGTTGAGCTCGATGCTGCCTTTGTCATAGGAGTCGAGTGACCCCACCATTGTTTTATAGCTCATAGATTTCCCCTTATCAGGACTCGGCTAGTCGTTTTAAATCAGGTGTCAAACGGAAAGTCAGCCGGTTGTTTTTATCGGATTCGCGAGTGATGAGTCTAGTCAGTTTCGACCCATCGCACTATTGATGCCGGTCAAGAAATGCGTCCCGCCTGTGTAACCGGTGGCGCTCAAACCACCTCACTTCCCCCGTTACAGGCTGTCGATAATATGCAGTTAAAGGGCAGGAATCAAGCGGGCTCCGGGGCTACCAATCCCCGCCCGCAAGCAACTACGGCAAGGCAAAGACGAATTGGCGACCCTCCGTTCCCGGCGGGGCACCCTTCAGGTACTGGACCTGTCCGGCGGTGGTCACGGAAGTCCCGGTACCGACCGAAATATACTGTTTGCCATCCACCGCGAAGGTGATTGGGTAACCGGTCACTGACGAGCCCAGGTTAACTTCCCAGAGCACCTCGCCGGTCTGCTGGTCAAATGCCCTGAAATTGCCCTCGATGTCGCCGCCAAACACCAGCCCCCCACCGGTCGATACCAGTGAAAGAGCGGTTCCCGCCACGTCATATGTCCACAGTGTCTCGCCGGTTTCCGCCGAGATGGCATGGTAGGTGCCGACGTTTTCCCGACCCGCGGCCATCTTTTCCCGGCTGAAGAAGCCATACAGCTCATCGGGATCCTGGAAACCCTTTTCTGCTGTCACGGTCAGATCCATGCAGGTGTTTTGCAGCCCGTAGTACATGGCATTGGTCAGGGGGCTGTAGGTGCCCTCCCACCAGTTCTTGCCGCCGGCAATGGCCGGGCAGATTTCCAGCTGCTGCCCGCTTTCCGAGAACACTGCATCAGGGTTGACCGTGGCCTTGCCCGTGGCGCCATCGATGTCCTGCAGTACATTCTGGAACACCGTTGGCCTGGCCCAGAGGAATTCCCCGGTTTCCCGGTCAAGGGTGTAGACCACACCGGTTTTGCCCGGAATCCCGGTAATGACTCTGTACTCCCTGTCGGGGTCGATAGCGGGATTGATCCACGGCACGGCCTCGGGATTCGGCGCCACGCGGGTATTGACCAGCAGGCGCTCGAAGGGGTGGTCCAGGTCCCAGTGATCGACAAGATGCTGGTAATGCCAGGCAAGGCTGCCGTCTGCCGGATGAATGGCCAGGGTCGAGTTGTGGTACAGATATTCCCTGTCGTCCCCGGCAAGCAGGAATTTGGGGGCCGGGGCCGTTACAGAGGTGCCCATGTAGATCAGGTCCAGTTCGGGGTCGTAACTGGGCACCATCCATGCACCCACGTGCCAGCGCTGCTCCCAGGGAATGCCTCCCCAGGTGTCCGTTTCATCCCCGGTCGGCGCCTGTATGAGGTTCAGCCGCCAGACCTCATTGCCCGTTTGCGCATCATGGGCTGCAATGAAACAGGCTTCCGGACCTGCCGGCGGCTCGCAGTTGCGCCCTGAGATGGCCAGACCGTTGATCACGACGGGGCCGCTGCTGTGAAACGAGGGATGGGTCCGGTAATCCAGTATGCGGGTATCCCAACGGATCGCCCCCGTGTGGACGTCCAGGGCCAGGATATGGGCGTCATTGGTCGTGTAAATGATAAGGTCGTCGTAGATGGCGACGTTACGGTTGGTCTTGTTGAAGCTCAGGTAATCGTTCAGGTCTTCCGGGATCTGACGTACATATTCCCATTGCAGTTCCCCGGTGGCAGCGTCACGTGCCTGGATGACGTCACCCGGGTTGGGCAGGTACATCATGCCATCGTGCACCAGGGGCGTGCCCTCCTGGATGGGCATGCTGTTGATCACCCCTTCGTGCATTTCTGCTGACCAGACCAGCTCCAGGTTGCCGACATTGGTACGATTGATCTGGTCCAGCGGACTGAAACCCCAGGCATCATAGCTGCGGCGAAACATCAGCCAGTCTTGCGGATCAGGATCACGCAGCATATCGTCGGTGACCGGCACATACCCGTTGTCCTGAGCCAGGCACAGGTTGGCAGCCAGTACACCCATAAAAAACATGGTCTTCCGGATCCTGCTGAAAGTCATGCTTCTCCCCTGGATGGCCTGGTTTTATTGTTAT
>JALRBG010000014.1 GCA_023257855.1 Pseudomonadales bacterium
GCATGTCGGAGGCGATCGGCATTGGCTACCGCCAGGTCGCGCAGCTGTGCGGCAAGCCCATCCTCGTGCGCAACGATCGCCCCATGACGACGTTCGTGCTCCCCCACGAACGCTGTGACACGCAGGGCCCGGAGATCGTCACGGGTGCGCACAGCCTCATCCGCGGCTTCCAGCAGTAGCTCAGCGCCAGGCGAACCCGGGATTTCACGGTGCCCAGCGGTAATGACAGTTCCTCGGCGATCTCGCTGTGGGACTTGTCCTCCAGGTACACCTTTTCCAGTATTAAGGACTGCTCCTCTGGCAGTTCTTTCATGGATTCTTTCAGCATCTCGGCCGTGCGCTGCATGGCCAGCTGGTTGAAGACATCCTCGTCCTCGTTTTCCACCCAGATGTCCTCGACATCGAAGCCGTCCTCGGCATGGTCGTTGGCAACACGGTTGGACTGGTGACGGATGTTTTTTCGCAGCAGGTCGATGCGGGTATTTCTGGCGATCGTGAAAATCCAGGTACTGGCGTTGGCCTTTTTCGGATCGAAAGATTCGGCTTTTTGCCAGACCTTGATCATGGTTTCCTGGACCAGGTCCTCGGCCGTGCCGTCATGCAGGTCACCGGACAACTGGCGCCCGGCAAACGCCTTGATCAGGGGGGAGAACTTGTCAAAAAGACGGCGGAAGGCCGCGCGATCCTTATCACGTCCGACCCTTACAAGGCACTCAGACCATTCCTGCACTGTTGCATCCACGGTCTGTTTACCTGCATTGTACTTGCTGATTGCGGCCAAGTTTGGTCCCGAATCCACTGTCAGTGCCCGTCCGAAGGGACGGGTTGCTGGCAGTATGTACGGGAAACTTTATTGTGCAGATCAACAATTGCATGAATTTTTTCAGCCATCTTACCTGGCTGATCTGATTGTCCGGGATGTGCGTATATATGCCCAATTGTGGTTATAACTACCTAATCTGTAAAGAAAATTATGAACGCAGCCATTGACGCCAAGGGTAACAGAATTGTCAGCAACCTGATGGCATTCTATGAAAATTTCAGCGCTGACCGCATTTCCGGTCTCGATACCCTTTATACCCAGGACGCCGAATTCGTCGATCCCATCCACAAGGTGGAGGGCATACTGTCCCTGAAAAGCTACCTGAGGAAGATGGCGAAGAACCTTATCCACTATCGTATCCGCTACCAGGATGTGCTCATTGGCGAGAACAGTGCCTACCTTACCTGGGAAATGGAGTTTGCCAACAAGCGTATCCGTGGCGGCGAAGTCATCACCGTACGCGGCATGTCCTGTCTGAAGTTTACCTCCCGGGTCTACTACCACGAGGACAGCTACGACCTCGGGGCCCTGATTTATGAGCACCTGCCTGTGCTTGGCGGCATCACCCGCTCGCTGAAAAGCCGCCTGGCGGAACAGGACAGCTGAATGGCCGGCGATCGCAAGCGCCATTACTGGATTACCGGGGCAGGTTCAGGCATCGGCAGGGCACTGGCCGCCAGTCTTTCCGCTGAAGGTCATCGCGTGTATGTCAGCGGCAGGAATCCGGACAAGCTGGAAGCCCTGGTCCAAAGCCTTGGTGGTGACGTGATTCCCGTAGCGTGCGATGTCGCTAACGACCAGGAAATGGCTGGCGTACTCGCTGCGCACAACGTGGAGCATCTGGACACCGTGATTCTCTGCGCCGGCATCTGCGAATACATCGACATGCCAGCGCTTGATATTGACACCATCCGCCGCGTCACCGAAACCAATTTCCATGGCGTGGTGAATTCCTGTATTGCTGCACTGCCGCTGCTGAAACGACAAGGTGGTGCAAGCCCTGGCGAACGACCGCACATCATCGGGGTGGGCAGCATGAGCAGCTACCTCGGCTTTCCCCGGGCGGAGGCCTATGGCTCTTCCAAGGCCGCAATGGCGTATTTTCTCGATGCGCTGCGTATTGATCTCGTCGGCCAGGTCGACGTTACCGTCGTATATCCCGGCTTTGTCAGCACGCCCATGACGGACAGAAACGATTTTCCCATGCCGTTCCTGATTTCTGCCGAAGAGGCAGCAGGCATTATTATCAGGAAGGCGCGCCGCCGGCCCAACACCATCGTTTTCCCGCTGCGGCTGCATTGGCTGCTGCGGGTGTTGTCGTGGTTTCCCGGACTCTGGTATTCGGTTATTTCCCCGCGGCTGAGCCGCAGTGCAGGAGCAGGTTCATGAAAATAGCAGTCATCGGCAGCGGCATTTCCGGCATGGCAGCCGCGCATTACCTGGCGCCTGAGCATGACATCACGTTGTTCGAGGCGGGCAAGGTGCTTGGTGGTCACACGGCCACCATCGATGTCCATCACAAGGGCAGGGACTATGCCATCGACACCGGCTTCATCGTCTTCAACGACTGGACCTATCCCGAGTTCATCCGCCTGATGGACAAACTGGGGGTGAAGAGCCAGCCGACGCGGATGAGTTTCAGCGTCAGCGACCGCGAAAGCGGCATCGAGTATGCCGGCAGCGGCCTGGATGCGCTGTTTGCCCAGCGTCGCAACCTGGTATCGCCGCGTTTCCTGTCGCTGGTGAACGGCATCCTGCGGTTCAATGCGCAGGCTTTGAGGCACCTGGCGGAGAATCCGCGCTGTGAAGAGATGACACTTGGTGAATACCTCGATTATTACCGTTATCCCGATGCTTTCAGGGATTTGTACCTGCTGCCGATGGGGGCGGCCATCTGGTCTTCCGGTACCGATGGCATGCTGAAGTTCCCGTTGCGCTTTTTCGTCCGTTTCTTTCACAACCACGGCCTGCTGAATATCCGCAACCGGCCGCAGTGGCGTGTCATCTGCGGCGGCTCGCGCAGCTACATCGCACCGCTGACGGCGAATTATCGCGAAGGCATAGAACTGGGCAATCCCGTCAGGCGCGTCACCCGTGTGCAACAGTCCAATGGCAGGAGCTATGTGCTGGTGGAAAGCGAGCGGTTCAGCGCCACCTATGACCAGGTCATCTTTGCCTGCCACAGCGACCAGGCACTGCGACTGCTGGCTGACGCCAGCAGCAAGGAAAAAACCATCCTGGGCGCCATACCCTACAATCGCAACCAGGTGGTGCTGCATACCGATGCCAGCCTGCTGCCGCATAACCGCAAGTGCTGGTCCAGCTGGAACGTGGCCATGAATGGCCATGCCATGACGGAATCCACGCTCACCTACAACATGAACATACTGCAGGGCCTCGAGTCTGACGATACATTCTGCGTTACGCTCAACCAGACCGTCGCCATCGATCCCGCGGCCATCATCAGCGAGTTCGAATACGACCACCCGGTATTCACCGAAGCGGGCATACTGGCACAAGAGCGCTGGCATGAAATCAACGGCACCAACAACACCTGGTTCTGCGGCGCCTACTGGCGCAACGGCTTCCACGAAGACGGCGTCTGGAGTGCACTGCGCGTTGCGCGCGGCATCGACAGCCTGGTGGTAGAGGACATGGCGCCTGTCTTGCTGGCCGAGGCCGTGTAATACCCATGCCCAAAGCTTCACTGCACAGGTTTGCCAGCGGCATTTACGAGGGGGTTGTCAGCCACTGCCGCTTCAGCCCGTCGCGTCACCGGTTCCGTTACCGAGTTTTCATGATGTACCTCGACCTCGCTGAACTGGATGCCGTGCTCGCACAAAGCCGCTTTTGGTCGACCAGCCGGTTCAGCCCGGCTCGTTTCCGGCGCGAGGATTATCTGGGTGATCCGCATGAACCCCTGCCAGAAGCAGTGAAGCGACGTGTGCTGGAGGAAACCGGCGAGTATCCGGCCGGTGCGGTGAGAATGCTGACGAACCTGCGTTACTTTGGCTTCATCATCAACCCGATCACCTGCTATTACTGTTTCAATGCGCTTGATGAGTTGCAGTACATCGTGGCGGAAGTCACCAACACACCCTGGGGAGAACGCCACAGCTACGTCGTCCCGGCGGCCCCCGGCAACACCCGCACCCAGGCAACCTTTGGCAAGGATCACCATGTATCCCCCTTCATGCCCATGGACATGACCTATCAATGGCGCAGCAGTGTGCCTGGCGGGCAGCTTTCCGTGTACATGGAAAACCACCGGGAAGGAAATCGCGTATTCAATGCCGCAATGCATCTGAAGCGCAGGGAAATCACACCGTCCGCCCTGAATCGTATCCTGGCTGCGTACCCGGCCATGACATTAAAGGTGGCGTGGGGGATTTACTGGCAGGCCATGCGCCTGTGGTGGAAGAAAACGCCTTTTCATCAGCATCCGCGCCGCCGTGCGGGAGCCAAAGAGGAAGAGGGGCAGGTTTTGGCAAGCAGAACTGAATGATCAAATATAGTAGTAATTAAATAGTCTAAAAGAGAGGAACCGGAAGTGAGAATTACCGCAGTCAACCAGGCCAGGTCGATCCTGCCATACATCACCACGACCGAAATTGCCCGTCGCGGCGTACACGCCATGCTTGGCCGGTTGAGTATCGGCTCGCTCGTACTGGAGGAAAATGGACAGGTTACCCGTTTTGGCAACCGCCATGATGACACTGTCAGGGCCGTCATCCATGTGAACAGCCCCAAGACGTGGCTCACCGTGCTACGTGATGGATCCACGGGTGCCGGCGAAGCATATATGCTGGGATACTGGGAAACGCCGGACCTGCTGGAAGTGGTGCGCCTGTTCGTCCTGAACATGCAGACACTCGAAGCCATGGGCAAGAAACAGCCTTTGTGGCGTAAGGCGGTAGGGCGTCTGTTCCATGCCTTCAGGGCCAATTCGCCTGAAGGGTCGCGGCGCAATATCTCGGCACATTACGATCTCAGCAACGACTTCTTCTCACTTTTCCTCGACCCGACCATGGCCTATTCCTCTGGCATATTCCGATCGCCTGAGGATTCGCTGCATGCGGCATCGCTCAATAAGTTCGATCATATCTGCACCCGCCTGCAACTAAAGCCATCTGACCACCTGCTGGAAATCGGCACCGGCTGGGGCGGCCTGGCCATTCATGCCGCGAAGCACTACGGGTGCCGGGTCACCACCACGACCATTTCCCATGAACAGTATGTCCATGCATGCGAATGGGTGAAACGCGAAGGCCTCCAGGACCAAATCACGCTGCTGGAAAAGGACTACCGTGAACTGGATGGGCGCTACGACAAGCTGGTGTCGGTGGAAATGATCGAGGCAGTGGGGGCGAAGTACTACGACACGTATTTTGCAACCTGCAACAGGCTGCTGAAAGATGACGGCCTGATGCTGATCCAGGCCATCACCATCTCGGACCAGCGATTCGAGCAGTCCGTGCGCAATATCGATTTCATCAAGCGCTACATCTTCCCGGGCGGCCAGCTGCCATCGAATGCCGTGATTGCCGACAAGGTGGCCACACAGACCGATATGCAGCTCATCGGCATGGAAGACATTCCCGCGGATTACGCGCAGACCCTCAGGCGCTGGCGCGTGAATTTCTGGAATGCCATCGAAGAGGTCCGCAACCTCGGGTGCGATGACATCTTCATCCGGATGTGGGAGTACTACCTGTGCTTTTGCGAAGGCGGCTTCCGGGAACGGGTCATCCACACCGGGCAGTTCCTGCTGGCGAAACCCGGCTTTCGTGACCTGCCGGTCATCCTTTGAGCCCGGGGCGGCTGCCCCGGGCCCTGAGCAGCTCTGTCTCCCAAGACAAAAAATATAAAAATCAATAAGATACTTCGAGACACCAGACTGCACGATGGGCTTTGAGTCTCATGGGGTCCTGTGGCATTATCTGCGCTGACTTTGGGGGTAATTAAAGTCACAGGATTCGCACTAGCGACAGGGACGTTATCTGCTGCAGTATTGCGGACTTCCTGGCTGCTGGCACTATCTCATTCAACCTGTTCAAACATGATAGTGCTGCCGGTCATGGCATCATGAAGAGCCGTATTCAACATTGGGGGACAACGTATGAGGGGCTTGAATAAGGGAACTATTCCGGGGGCAATTTACCGGACCGTCTTGGCGCTGGCCATGATCTGGTTTGCCCAGACTGCCGTCGCTTCCGGCACACTGGCGTCATCAGCACGCCTGGACGACCTGGATGAGGCGCGTCAATTCATCGAGGCCGGCGCCGATATCAACCTGCCTGAACCGGATGGCACGACGCCACTGCTCTGGGCTGTTTACAACATGTCACCAGACCTCGTCTCGCTCCTGCTCGATGCCGGCGCCGACCCGAACATTCCGAACAAACTCGATATCACGCCCCTGCTGCAGGCGAGCCGTAATGGTGATGCCCGTATCATTGCCGCTTTGCTTGCCAGCGGTGCCCGCCTGGATCCGCAAGGTCTAATGACAGAACCCGCGCTTTTGGCAGCGGCACGCTCCGGCAATGTCGACGCCGTGAAGCTGCTCCTGGACGCCGGTGCCAACCCCAATGCCACTGAGCCGTTCGAGGACCAGACCGCCCTGATGTGGGCGGCAGCGGAAGGGCACCTGGAAATGGTAGGCGCGCTCCTGGACGCCGGCGCCAACCCGGATATGCGGGCGCGTATTACCAGTCTGACCGAGCGCAAGAATGCCGACTTCCCTTCAGGCGGCTTTGCCGCGTTGCACTGGGCGGCACGCAACGGTGATGAGCCGATGATGAGTCTGCTCGTCGACCGCGGTGCAGACATCAATATAAGAAACGGTGATGAATCGACACCGATGATGCTGGCCATCGTCAATGACCGTTTCGACACTGCAGCACAACTGCTTGCGATGGGCGCCGACGCCAACGACGGCTCCCTCTTCTATATTACCGAGATGCGCGATGCCACGACTGACTGGCGCGCCCGTGACGGAACGATTTACCGCTGGGATCACAACAACGAACTGAGCGCGATAGACCTGACCCGAATGTTGCTTGATGCCGGCGCCGATCCGAACAAGCCGATGCAGATGCAGATGCACAACACCTCCATGTGCTGCGACACCAAGGTCGATTCCACACCGTTCTACCGTGCAGCGAAAGCCGCGGATCTGGCCGGTATGGAACTGATGCTGGCCCATGGTGCGGATCCGAACTGGAAGCCGGCGTCCGAAACACGGCCGGTGGGAATTGATGGCGAGGAAGAAATCGTCAGCCGTTCGGCCCTGATGATGGCTATCACCGGCGGCAAGGGAGTGGGTGTCGCAGGTGGTCCCAATGACCTGCGCAACGGTCCGCCGGATTTTCGGGAAGAGGGCGTACGTGATCCCGCGGGTGCGGTGAAGCTGTTGCTGGAAGCCGGCGCTGACGTGAATGTTCTCGGCCCCGATTCGACCACAGCACTGCATGTGGCGGTCAATGCCCTGCAACCGGATATCGTGCGCGAACTGGTCGCCTATGGCGCCGCCATGGATGCCAGGAACGACAAGGACAAAACACCGCTGGAAATGGCCGAGGAGATGGATCCGCCCATGCCGAGACCCGGCTTCTACTTTGAGCCACCACCTGCACAGCCGGTGGAAATCGTGGCGATCCTGAAGGAACTGGCCGGCAACTAGCCCGCTATTGGGGGAGCAGCAGGTTGTTTGCACAACCGGCAGCGATACAGGTACAGGAAGCTGGAAGGACAGCAGGGTGAGAGGGGACAGAAGGGAATGAAGTTGATGAAGAGGTGGGTATTTGTTACCGGCGCCGGCATAGCCGCTGCTGCCGGCGCAGCACAGATAGCTAATGCACAGGATTTCGGGTTGGAGGACCAGTGGTCGCTGCTCGATGAGTACTGCATGGAGTGCCACAGCTTCGATGAATTCCGGGGCGGCCTCGCCCTCGAGGGACTCGGGCCTCAGGATATCCATGACAACGCGGGTATCTTTGAGGAAGTCCTGCGCAAGTTGAAAATCAGCGCCATGCCGCCGCGCGAACAGCCCCAGCCCAGCCGGCAGGAACGTGCACGTTTCGTCAGTGCGCTGGAGCAAACCCTCGATGCGGCCGCCATGGCCGATCCCTATGCCGGCACCACCACCATTCACCGCCTGAACCGGGCTGAATACGCCAATGCCATTCGCGACCTGCTCGGCGTGGACATCGACCTGACCGAAATGCTGCCCAGTGACGGCGGCGATTTCGGGTTCGACAACATTGCCGAGCTGCTGCGTACCTCGCCGATGCTGCTCGACCGCTACATGACCGTGGGGTTGCGGGTAGCCGACCTGGCACTTGGCAATGAGGAGGCGGCCGAAAGCACCACCACGTACAACATTTCTTTCGACACTACCCAGGAAAAACACCTGAAAGGTTTCCCGCTGGGGACCCGCGGCGGTGTCAGCGCCAAGCATTATTTTCCTGCCGATGGTGAATACGTCTTTTCCGCGCGTCCGCTGCAGGGCGTGGCCGAAGGCTATTTTGGCATCGAGGGCCATGACAAGCCCCATGAATTCCTGGTCTACATCGATGGCCAAATCGTCTATTCCAGCGAGGTCGGGGGTGCCGAGCAGCACGAGATCAGCGTCAAGGAATTCAACGACGTGATTCCGATCGTCAACGAGAAACTGACCTCGCCGCGAATTCCGGTTACCGCGGGCCCCCATGAAGTGATCTTTACGTGGCGTGAACGCGTGGCCGCCGAGCAGAATTCCTGGCAGCCATCCATGCGCGACTCCCTGGAGATTCACAACCCTTCCGGCATGCCGCGCCTGGAAAAAGCCATGGTATCCGGCCCCTACAATGCATCGGGTGTGAGCGAAATGGCCCCCCGTGAGCAGATTCTGGTCTGCCGGCCTGAATCGGCTGCAGAGGAAGATGCTTGTGCACGCGATATTTTGAAAAACCTGGCCCGCAAGGCCTTCCGGCGTCCTGTCACCGATGCCGACATCACCGCGCCGTTGGCCTTCTATGAAGATGAACGCGCCAACGGTGGCAATTTTGACGAAGGGGTCAGGTCTGCCGTTGCCCGACTGATCGTCAGTCCGTTCTTCCTGTTCCGCGTCGAGACCGACGCCGATGATGTTGCTCCGGGTTCCGACAGCGCCGTCGACGGTATCGCCATGGCCTCGCGCCTGTCCTTCTTCCTGTGGTCATCGGCTCCCGATGAGGAGTTACTTGACCTGGCAGAGAACGGTGCTATCGAAGACCCGGATGTGCGCAATGAACAGGTTCGCCGCATGCTGGCGGATAGCCGTTCCGACGCCTTTGTGGACAATTTCGTCGGCCAGTGGCTGCAGTTGCGCAACCTCGATAAGATGGCCCGCCCGGACCTCCTTATGTTCCCTGATTTTGACGACAACCTGCGCCAGGCTTTCCGGCAGGAGACCGAAATGCTGTTTGCCCATGTGCTGCGGGAAAACCGCCCGGTTCACGAGTTGATCAGCGCCAACTACACTTTCGTCAACGAACGCCTGGCACGTCATTATGGCATCGAGGGTGTCTATGGACCGCGTTTCCGTCGTGTCGAGCTGACCAACCCGAACCGCCACGGCCTGTTTGGCCATGGCAGCCTGTTGGCTATTACCTCGGCTTCAAGCCGAACCTCGCCCATCATGCGCGGCAAGTTCGTGCTGACCGAGTTCTGGAACAATCCACCACCGGCAGCGCCGGCCAACGTACCCTCGCTTGAGGAGAGTGCACCGGCTGACAGGCCATCCACCGTCCGTGAACAACTCGAGCGCCATCGCAATGATCCGGCCTGCGCCATCTGTCACAACGTCATTGATCCCGTCGGCTTTGCCCTGGAAAACTTCGACGTCGACGGTTCCTGGCGCAGCCTCACCAGGGAAGGCCTGAATATTGATACCACCGGAATACTGCTGGATGGCACCCCGGTGGACGGTCCGCAGGCGCTGCGCGAGGCCCTGCTGAAGGACCCGGAGCTGTTTGCCACCACGGTGACCGAGAAAATGCTGGTTTACGCGCTGGGCAGGGGCCTTGATCCCAAGGACATGCCGGTAGTCAGGAGTATCGTCAGAAATGCTGCAGAGCACAACTACACGCTACTTTCCATTGTGTTAGGCATCATAGACAGCTATCCTTTCCTGATGCGGACGAACAGTTCCGCGTCAATGATCAACACCATTGCAACAACGGGGGAATAAAGGAATGTTTATATCGAAGAAGCATTTGAGTCGTCGCACACTTTTGAGGGGGGCCGGACTTGCTGTATCTCTGCCTTTGCTCGATGCAATGGTGCCCGCTGCTACCGCGCAGTCGCAGACTGCCGCCGGCCAGAGACTTCGCTTCGGCTCGGTGTATGTACCCAACGGTATATACCCGGCTGACTGGCATCCGGAAAAGGTTGGCAAGGACTTTGAATTCAAAAAGGTCATGAAGCCGGTCGAGAAGTACCGCGACTACGTGACAACCATCAGTCGCATGAAATCACCCGAAGGCGCCCAGGACATGGGTGGCATTCACATGGGCGCGAGCTCGGCCTTCCTGAACGGCGCCGGCCCCCTGAGTGAAAACGGCAACTTCAACCAGTTGAAATCGAAAAAATCCCTCGACCAGTACATCGCCGATGCCATCGCCGGTGATACCCCGCTGCGCTCCCTGGAAGTCGGTACCGAAGACATGGGTACTTCTGCCGGCGCCTGTGACAATTATCCATGCCTGTTTTTCAATACCATGGCCTGGTACGACGATGAAAGCCCGTTACCTGTAGCAATCAGTCCGCAGGTCACCTTCGAACGCATGTTCGGCGACCCCGGGACGGCCGAGCAGCGCCTGCGTAGACTGGCCACCAAGCAGAACATGCTCGACTCGATTCTCGATGAGTCCAAGCGCCTGGAACGTATGCTGGGTGCCGGTGACCGTGCACTGCTGGATGAATACCTCACCAACATTCACCGCATTGACGACCAGATCCAGAAGCTGTCCACCCGCTCCGGTGTGATCGCCAACACCACCGGCGGGCCGGTCGGCATCCCGGAAGACTTCGACGAGCACATGACGCTGACCTACGACCTCATGCACCTGGCCTTCCAGGGTGACATGACCCGCGTGTTCAGCTTCATGACAGGCCACGAGGCTACCGGCCGCAGCTATGCCCACATCGGCATCAATGAGCCGCATCATAATGTTTCACACCACAAGAACACGGATGAAAGCATCGCCAAGTACTCCATGATCACCAACTACCAGATGCAGAAGTTCGCCCAGTTTGTGGACAAGCTGTACAACACACCGGAAGCTGACGGCAACCTGCTCGATTCAACGTTGCTGTACTTTGGTGCTGGCATGAGTAATGGTCTCCTGCATGACAGGCACAACGTACCGGCCCTGCTGGTCGGTGCTGCCGGCGGACGCCTGGAAGGCAATCGCCACATCCAGGCGAAAGAAGACGAGCCGACCTCCAACCTGCTGCTCGGCATAGCCGATATCATGGGTGCGGAGCTCGACACGATCGGTATCGCTACCGACCATTTCGTCCTCTGACAGCAGCCGCAAGAATGTCTCCGACCAGAACGCCCCGGGCATACCACCCGGGGCGTTTTGTTTTCAAAGCCGCCAAGGCCTGCCGGGTGCCCGTGCTACCATAGGCGCAGAGCAGTTATCTCACCGGAGTCCTGATTGATCGATTCCCATCCCTTCGCCAGCCTGACGCCGGACGTCGTCATCGATGCAGTCGAAAGCACAGGCATCCTGTCCGATGCCCGCATCCTGGCCCTGAACAGTTACGAAAATCGCGTGTACCAGGTAGGTATCGAGGATGGCGAACCGCTCATCGCCAAGTTCTACCGTCCGGGGCGCTGGAGCCTCGACCAGATTCTCGAGGAGCATCTTTTTACCCGGGAACTGGCCAACCTGGATATTCCGGTGGTGCCGCCACTCAGCCTGGGCGAAAGCACCCTAAGTGAATTCGCCGGATTCCACTTCGCACTCTTTCCGCGCCGGGGCGGGCGCAGTCCTGACCTTAACCTCGACAACCTGCTGATCATGGGCCGTTTCATCGGCAGGCTGCACAAGGCGGGTTCGATAAAGCCCTTCATTCACCGGCACAAGATGAGTATTCGCTGGTTTGCCGAAGACAGTTCAGCATTCCTGCTTGAAAACGATTTCATCCCCAAAGACCTGCGCAAGGCCTACAGCTCCCTGGCCGAGGACCTCATCAAGCGCATTCATGCCATTTTTGCCGCCACCAGAACACCTGCGCAGATCCGCATACACGGTGACTGCCACATGGGCAATGTGTTGTGGCGGGATGACACGCCGCATTTTGTCGATTTCGATGACACGATGACAGGCCCGGCGATCCAGGATCTGTGGATGCTGTTGTCTGGCGATCGCCAGATGCAGCTGTCACAGCTCAGTGAACTGGTGGACGGTTACAATGAGTTCCATGATTTCAATCCCGCCGAGCTCAACCTCATCGAGGCCCTGCGTACCATGCGCCTGATGTATTACAGCGCCTGGCTGGCCCGACGCTGGGACGATCCAGCGTTCCCGCAGAATTTCACCTGGTTCAATACTGAAAATTACTGGGCCGGGCATATACTGGAACTTCGCGAGCAGTTGTTCGCGCTGGATGAACCGCCACTGGTTCTATATTAGAGGCAAGAGGAAAGAGGAAAGGAAAGACACTACTCCGATGTGTTGAATCGAGATGAAGCTAATATACAAATTCATTCTGTTGGCAGCGGTACTGGCGCTTGCATCATGCACCGGCACTACAGTGGAATCACCGGGATTCCAGCGTGTCGAGGATATTGCCAAAAGCCCCAATGATCGCAGGGATTACCGGGCCCTTGTACTGGACAACGGGCTGAAGGTTCTGCTGGTGTCCGACCCGGAAACCGACAAGGCTGCCGCGGCCATGGACGTGGATGCGGGTTCGAACAGTGATCCCGCTGAATTTTCCGGGCTGGCTCATTTCCTGGAACACATGCTGTTCCTGGGCACGGAGAAATATCCCGCCTCGGGTGAATACCAGGAATTCATCAGTTCACACGGCGGCAGCCACAACGCCTATACCGCTTACGAAAACACCAACTATTACTTCGATATCGAACAGCAGTCCCTGGCGCCCGCACTTGACCGGTTTGCCCAGTTTTTCATTGCCCCGCTCTTCAACGAGGAGTACGTCACCCGTGAGCGCAATGCGGTGCATTCCGAGTACCAGTCCAACCTGCAGAATGACGGGCGGCGATCCTATTCCATTTTCAAGAAGGTCATCAACCCGGAGCATCCGCTGGCGCAGTTTTCCGTCGGCAGCCTGGACACGTTGCAGGACAGACCCGGCATGCCCTTGCGCCAGGCTCTGCTTGACCATTACGCCCGGTACTATTCCGCCAACCTGATGAGCCTGGCCATTTACGGGCGTGAAAGCCTGGATGAGCTGGAGGCCATGGCACGCACGTATTTCTCGGCTATCGACAATCGCAACGTGCGCTCACCGCGTACCGGCGAGCCGCTGTTCCTTGCCGGACAGTTGCCGGCCTTGCTGGAAATAGAGCCCGTCCGGGATGCCAGGTCGTTGTCATACACCTTCCCGATTCCGGTGGTCAGGCAGTACTGGCGTGAAAAACCGCTTAATTACCTCGGCAATATCCTGGGCCACGAGGGAGAGGGAAGCCTCCTGTCCCTGTTGCGAAGTCGTGGCTGGGCGAACGGCCTCAGTGCCGGCGGCGGCATGTCCTATGCGGATAATGCCAGTTTCTCCATCAGCGTCGCCCTGACCGAGGAGGGGGTCAACCGGATCGACGATATCACCAGGCTTATCTTTGAATTCGTCCAGCTCGCCAGGGAAGAGGGTATCCATGAATGGTTGTTCGAGGAGCAGCGGACAATGGCGGATATCGCCTTCACCTTCCAGGAACCCGGCAGTCCGGTGGGTACCGTCGGCGGCATGTCCCGCCGCCTGCAGGAATACCCGCCGACGGAAATCATCACCGCCGCCTACGCCTTTGAGCATTATGACCCGGCGCTGTATCTCGATATCCTGTCGTACCTGCGCCCGGACAACGTCCTGCTGACATTCACCTCGCAAAGCGTCGACGGCGACAGGGTGGATCCGCTGTTCGGGGGTGAGTACCGGTACTCGCCATTGCCGCCGGCACGTGTTGATGCATGGCAGCCTGAAGGCATCGACCCGGCCCTCGCAATTACCGAGCCAAACCCCTTCCTCCCGGATGATCTCAGTATCAAGGATGTGCCGGGAGCCAGGAGCACGGATGGGCCCACCGATAAGCCGGACCTCATCATCGATGCGGACGGCATTCGCTACTGGTTCAAGCACGACAACCGCTTCCAGGTGCCGCGGGCCAATTTCTATGCCTACGCCATGACGCCGCTGTTCAGCGAGTCCCTGGAGCACAACCTGTTGTCGAGCCTGGCCATCAATCTTGTCAATGACAAGCTCAACGAATTCAGTTATCCGGCGAACCTTGCTGGCGTGTTTTACGGCGTGTCCAGCAGGGCCCGCGGATTCACCCTGCGCACAGGTGGATACAACGACAAACAACCGATCCTGCTGGAGGAGTTGCTGAAAACACTGGTAGCTGCCGATTTCGAGGAAGAGCGCTTTGAAATTATCCGTACGGAAATGATCCGCGGCTGGGAAAATGCCGACAGGCAAATGCCCTACGTGCGGCTTTTCCAGGAAATGCAGGCCTTGCTGGTCAATCCCTGGTGGTCGGAGCAGCAGCGCATAGACGCTATCCGCAGCATGACACTCGCTGACGTGCAGGCCTTTATTCCGCGTATGCTGAAAGACCTCAACCTGCAGGTGTTCTATCACGGCAACGTTACAGAGGCCGATGCCATGGCCATGCTGGACATACTGACCCGTTATCTCGATGTCATCCCGGAGCAGGTCGATCCGCCTTACGGCACAGTGGTGAAGATGCAGGCCGGCCAGCACGTCGTCCAGGAGATCGAAGTGGACCATGACGACTCTGCCATCGTGATCTACCTGCAGGGCCCCGATGACAGCCTGGCAACACGGGCGACCATTGCCCTGCTGGGCACGATCCTGAGAACACCGTTCTTTGATTCGCTGCGTACGGAGCAGCAACTGGGTTACGTGGTCAGTGCCGGCACCATGCCTATCCTGAAGACCAGCGGTCTCACCATGACTATCGAGTCTCCCGGTGCCGATCCGGTTTTGCTGGAAACCCGCATCAATGCCTTCCTGCGTGACTATGCCATGCAACTCGAGTCGATGCCTGACAGTATGTTCGATGATATCAAGGCGGGTCTGCTCAATAACCTGCGCCAGGAGCCACAAAGCCTGCAGGCACTGAGCGGCCGGTACTGGAGTGACATCATGCTGGAGGAATACGAACAGGATTCCACCCTGGCCATGGCGGATGCCATCGAGGCCCTGGACAAGGCTGCTATCGCTCAATACTACCGGCGTTACGTGCTGCCCCCGGGCAGCGGCAGGCTGGTGGCGCGCTCGTTCGGCAATCCGCACCGGGTCGCCAGGACAAGGCCTGTGAGCCCGGACGAGGATGGCTTCACCATCGTGGAAGACTCGCTGGAAAGCTACAATGCCTTCAAGGCCGGCGCTGAACTTTACCATTACAGGCAATCCGCTTCCGGCAATAGTGACTAGACCTTCTTGAACACACGCTCACATACCGGCAATCACTCCGGGCGCCCGCTGGCCGGCTTCGTCTTGTCCATGCTGACGGCTTTCATGTGGGGCACGCTGCCAGTGTCCTTCGTCGTGCTGATCGGCACCATGGATACCATTACCATCACCTGGTATCGTTTTTTCAGCGCCTCCCTCGTGGTGTGGTGCTTTCTGTGGCGCCGGAAAAAACTGCCTGAAGCAGCAGCCTTCGACAGGAGAACGCGGTGGCTACTCGTTCTTGCCGCCACGGCCCTGGCTGGCAACTTCCTGCTGTATCTGAGCAGTCTGTCTTACCTCAATCCGGAAAGCGCCCAGGTGCTCATCCAGCTTGCGCCTTTCATACTCATGTTTGGCAGTATCGGGATTTATGGCGAGCGTTTTGGCCGTCTGGAATGGTGCGGGGTGGTGATGCTGCTGATCGGGTTCGGCCTGTTTTTCAATGACAGGTTGGCCGAGATATTCACCTCAGTGAATGATTACTCCCTTGGCATCATCCTCATGGTCCTGGCCTCCGTGTCCTGGGGCACCTACGGACTCATGCAGAAGACCTTGCTCAGGCACATGGATTCGATCCAGCTGACCAGCCTGATGTACCTTGGCGGCGTGGTCCTGCTTCTTCCGTTCACCCATCCGGGCAGCATCCTGTCGCTGGATGGTATCCAGCTTGGCGCCTTGCTGTTCTGCAGTGTCAACCTGGTGCTGGCTTATGGCGCCTTCACCGAGGCGCTGCAGTTGTGGGATGCCGCCAAGGTCAGCGCCGTGATCACCCTGGCGCCCCTGTTCACCATTGCCACCATGCATATTGCGGTCAGGTTATGGCCGGCCGTGTTCATGGACAGCGGGCTCAATTCGCTTGCCTATACCGGCGCGGTCATTGTTGTGGCCGGCTCCATGCTGGCTGCCCATGGGCATGCCCTGCAGGGGAAAAGGCAGCGCCGCGACCTGCTGCATCCCGAATAACGTGCTTTGCCCGGGTAATCTGTTGGGGCCCGGCCTGCGTATGTAGCAGTCATGATGCACATGATCCAAAAACATATGAATGGCGGGTCGGTTTCCCTGTGGACCGACATCCTGCTGTTCAAGATCTCGTGGATCGCCCTTGTGCTGTTCCAGGACAGAGGGGTAATTCCTGCCCTTGTACTGATTGGCATGAAGGTACTGTGCTGGCCGGCTACGCCCCGCATGCTGGCTCAGAGCATGATCGTGCTGCTGTCGGGTATCGGCATGGACCTTGTCCTTTCCTCTGCGGGCGTGTTCAATTTTGGCGAAACGCTGCTGCCGATATGGCTGGCAGTCCTGTGGCTGGCCTTTGCGCTGACCATGCCCCGGGGATTCGCATTCATAGGGAGGTTGCACCCCTTGTGGCAGAGCCTGTGCGGTATTTTTGCCGGTCTGGCTGGATATTTTGCAGGTTACCTGGTGGGTGCCGTGGATTTTGATTATTCCCTGCCCAATACTGCGGTCACTATCTCACTGTGCTGGGCGGTGTTCGTACCGCTGCAGTTTTTTATCAGTCGCAAGCTGCCTGGTGCCTGAAGCATGCTGCGGATGATATTGCTGCTTTGCTGCCTGCTACCGGCCCTGGTGCGTGCCCAGGCGCTGCCATGGCAGCAATTGCAGATTCTGGGTGAAGCCAGCCTCAACTTTCTGATCTGGCCGGTTTACAACGCGACCCTGTACGGGCCGCCCGAACGATTCAGCTTTCCGCAAACCCGTCCTTTTGCCCTGGCGCTGGAATACAAGCGTGCGTTCAATACTGAACAACTTGTCGCCGAAACACGCAAGCAATGGCAGGAAATCGGAGTCAAGGATACCGAAGCATGGGCCGCCATACTGGAAGGCATCTTTACCGACGTGCAGAAGGGCGATGCCATCACGCTGTACGTGGATGAGACGGGCGCCAGCTATTTTTATTTCAATCAACAATACCTGGGTGTCATAAATGACCCGGTTTTCAGTGAACAGTTTGCCGCCATCTGGTTGTCCGAAAAGACGACCCGTCCGGGATTTCGCGACAAGCTTTTGGGGAGAGACAAATGAGAACGTTATTCCTGTTTTTGGCAGTACTGGTAGCAGGCTGCAGCCGGGTCAGCATCGATGATTATGCTGGCACCAGTCCCGCGTTGGACCTGAAGGAATTTTTCAATGGTGAATTGGTTGCCTATGGCATCCTGCAGAACCGGTCAGGGCAAGTGACGCGTAAATTCGAAGCGACCATTACTGCTTACTGGCGAGGTGAAGAAGGTACGCTCGAAGAGCACTTTGTGTTTGACGACGGCGAGGAGCAGGACCGGACATGGACGCTTGTCCATCTCGGCGACAATCGCTATTCGGGGCAGGCGGGCGACGTAGTCGGTATGGCCAGCGGCAAGGTTGCCGGGTCGGCATTCAACTGGCGCTACAGGCTCGATGTGCCCTGGAATGACGGCAGCATCATCCTCAATCTTGATGACTGGCTCTACCTGGTGGAGGAAAACCATCTGATTAACCGTACCGCCCTGAAAAAGTTCGGTTTCACTGTCGCCGAATTGACGCTGGTTATCGAGAAAGTGTCATCCTGAAACACGGTACAAAAGGATCTTGATAACGGATCCTGCCGTTCCCGGATGGCTTAATCGTTGGCGGGAATGACAGCAAAGCCGTTGCGCGGGTTGATGGTCTCGCCGTCAACCACCGCATCGATCCAGGCCGCTGCCGAGCGGCCGTCCTTCATGGGGTTGCCGCGGATAGTGATGACTGTCCCCGGCGGCAGGTCGTTCTTGCGTATACCAGCCCGCATGAGTGTGCTGGGCCCTTCCGCTTCGAATCCCCAGGTCGTCACCGAGCCGTCTTCGTTGGTCACATCCACCAGCAGCCAGGAATGGGGATTGGTGTACTGGAACTCCTTGACCTTGCCCGCCAGTTCCACCGTGGTCGTGAAATCAAACATGGCAGCGGAATGATGGGCTGAAGCCAGAGGAAAGAGGAAAGAGGAAAGAGCCAAGGCTGCCATTAGTAAACGTTTCATTACTGGTTCCATTTCAATACATTCGATTATTGGATTTCGTTGTCGCTGCTGGCGGCGGCATCGTCATCGACGAAGTCGAAATCCAGAAACTGGCTGGTGCCGTCATCCTTCTGCAGGATGTCGTTGTTCTGGTTTTCCCGGCAATCCCAGTAACGCAGGCGCAGGTAGTTGTCATCGTTGTCCAGTTCGGTCCAGCTCTGGCGGGAGTACCACGGTTCGGCCAGGTTGACTGGATCAAAGACCCAGTAGTCTGCTTCCAGGGTAATGCCGTCCACTTTTTTCCAGCGCTCAACCACTTCCACCTGGTCGGAATAATCCGGCTGGGTCCCGCGCTGGTACTGGCCGCTCAGCAGGTACATGGTATGAGTGACAAGCATGCCGTCCTGCCAGAAGCCGATGGTGTCGCCGTTGGCGGATGCATAGGCATCCTCGGGCAATGTGTGGGCGCTGCCGTCGGTATAGACACGACGAATGTCGTTGACCATTTCATTGATCAGCCAGGTCTGGTCGGGCGTGACGATGAATTCGTGCAGGAAGGGCTCGGTGGCCCAGCGCGGAAATCCCGGAGGACGGCAGTCCGAAATGGGATCATATTCGCCGCCGGTTTCCAGTATCCGGTCGATCTTCGTTTGCCTGACAGCAGCCCCTTCCGGTGTCAGTTGTGCCGTGGTCTCATTCGCTCTGATGTCGGGATCGAAAGACAGGCCGCCGCCGGTGCGGGTGTAGATGCCGCGCCAGTCATACGCCGGCTGCTGCATCTGTTCCCAGGTAAGGGAATCTCCGCCGCGAGCCTGGCGGTAAAGGAAGTCGTACATCGAAAGGGCGCTGTCGAACTGTTCCCCGAATGCCTGCAGGCGGGCCTTGCTGGCTGCCCAGTCAGCGTCCTTGTCGAGCCAGCCCGTGTAATCCTGGGCAAGTGCGGTGGGCGCCGCGAGAACCAGTGTAGTGAAAACGAGTTTACGTAAAAGCATGAAGAAAATGACTTGTTGTTATTTCCATGAAGCTTACCGGGGAAGTGGAAATAGTGTCCAGCCCTGCGTGCAAACCGGGCTGGGGCTCATTGCTGGCAGAAAGCGACGAGCTTCTGGTTATTGATGAGGTCGCTGAGATGATATCCGGCCAGAACGCTCATGAAGCTTTCCCGGGCATCCGCGACCTGCCCTATTTCGCGCATCTGCAAACCTCGCTCTTCGGCAAGCCCGCGATGATCTCGCGCACCGGCTATACCGGCGAGCGCGGTGATGAGCTGTTCGTGCGCGGCCAGGACGCGCCGAT
>JALRBG010000087.1 GCA_023257855.1 Pseudomonadales bacterium
GTTTTACAGGAGAAAGTAACGAATGGTGACGGTAAGGCAATCACATAGCGCCGAATACCACCCAGGCGGCACTCAGAGCTGGTTAAGTGCATTAGGTTTACCTGAAGCCAAAATCAGCGCGCTGCTGGATGGTCAGGCCGGCAGCTGCCAGTGGCCGATCCTCGCTGCCGAAATTGTCCCGCGCCCAGATTTCCGGCAGGGCACCTTGGATGAAGGACTGCGCGCCACCGGTATGGTCGCCATGGCCGTGGGTATAGATGATGCCGGCAAGGGGCAGGTCGCTGATTTCGCGAAAAGCGGCGGCGATAGCATCGCTGTGCTGTGGTGTCATGCCGGTATCCACCAGGATGATGCCATCCCTGCCGACGATCATCGACACGTTGGCGGGGCTGTAGCCGACGGCGGTATAAACGCTGTCCGAGACTTGCACGATTTCCCGTGCAAACTCGGCATTGCGCGAACGCAGTTGGGATTCGGCTGGCGTATCCTGGGCGAGAGCACCATTAAATGCCAGTGCCAGGACAGGCAGGATCAGGGTAGAGACGGACTTTGATGCTCTGGGATTCATGGTGTGATGTTCCGGAAGTATCGGGATTGCAGTGTAACCCAATTCAATTTTCCACATCAGCCAGGCTGAGGCGTGGTGCTCACTCGATGACGAGCGGTGTATCGAGAATGCTCATGACGTTGTAACCGCTCCATGCCCGGTCGGGATTATAGATGGCTGTGCCGGTTGGATAGACCGTGGGTGCGGCGTGTATGTTGCCGATGATGAAGATGAACAGGATGGTAGCCAGGCCAGGCAGTATCCGTGTCTTGATTCTCATATCCATTCACCCCGGAGCGGCTTTTCTGAGAAAAGTCTTTTTTTGATACCGTCGGGATTAGAACCCTTTTTTCCAAAATATGCTAATGTCCGCCTTCATCCGGACCCCGTTCAAACAACAAGAAAAGGCAGCACATGAAGAAGCAAAATCTCGGTAATTCCAGTCTCTCCGTGGCACCTCTTGCCTTTGGCGGCAATGTCCTTGGCTGGACCGCCCCCGAACCCGTGGCCTTTGACCTGCTGGATGCCTTTGTCGATGCCGGCTTCAATCTGATCGATACTGCCAACGTCTATTCGGCCTGGGTGCCTGGACATTCCGGCGGCGAATCGGAAACCGTGATCGGCAACTGGCTGCAACGGGGACACGTGGCACGCGATGATGTGGTCATCGTCACCAAGGTCGGTATCAGCATGGAAGACTCGTTCAACATGGACAAGGCGTCACTGAAAAAGGCCGATATCCTGCGCCATGCCGAGGCATCCCTGAAACGCCTCAAGACCGATCACATCGATCTTTATCTGTCGCATATCGATGACGGCAAAACACCCTTTGAAGAAACGCTGTCGGCTTATGAGGAACTCATCATGGCGGGCAAGGTGCGTTACATCGGGGCGTCCAACCACAGCAAGGAGCGCCTGGCGGCTGCCCTGAAAGCCAGTGCCGACAACAGCATGCCTTCCTACGTGGCGCTGCAGCCCCATTACAGCCTGTACCACCGCGAGGATTACGAGGGGGAACTGCAGGATTTCTGCGTTGCCAATAACATCGGCGTATTCACCTACTTTTCCCTGGCCAACGGCTTTCTAACCGGTAAATACCGCAGCGAAGCGGACCTCGAAGGCAGTTCACGCGGGCACCATGTGCAAAACATGCTCAATGACCGCGGCTTCCGCATCCTGGCGGCACTAGACGCGGTCGCGGCAGAACTGGGTGCGAAGCAATCACAGGTTGCCCTGGCCTGGCTGATTGCCCAGCCGGGGGTCGTGGCGCCGATAGCCAGCGCCACCAGCCTGATACAGCTCGAGGAAATCATGGGTTGCGCCGACCTTGAACTGTCATCAGACCAGCTGCAACGGCTCACGGACAGCGGCAATTAAGCATGCATTTTCTCCTGCGCCCGCTCGTCCTCTTGCTTGTTGCAGTCCCGGCAATGGTCCTGGCACATCACGGCAATTTCACGTACGACGGCACCACCGTGGTGACCCTGCAGGGCGAAGTGCTGGCGTTCAACTGGCGCAATCCCCATGGCTCGGTTCGCGTTCGCCTGGATAGCGGTGAGGAAGTCACTATCGAAACCGACGGCCCGTCGCTGATCCAGCCGATGGGTGTGACACCGGAGTCCCTGGTCCCGGGCATGCACGTGGTGGCCTATGCCAGCCCGAGCAATCGCGGCCGCAGTGATGAATTTCTGGGCCGCGAATTCCTGCGGGAGGACAGCGAACTGGTGCCGGTGTCGGTAGCCTATGCCCGGCGCGAGGAACGCGAGGATTTACCGAAGGCGACCTCCGTCATCGGCACCTGGGTGCCGGACCGTACCAACCTGTTTGCCCATGTCGCCAGCAGTGCCTCCTGGCAACTGACGCCGGCAGGCCAGGCATCCTTCGACAGTTACGACACCATGCGACCGTTCGCCCAGACCAATTGCATCGCTGCCACCACTCCCACGTTGATGACCTACCCCACAGCCAATGTGGTCAGCCAGTCCGGTGACCGTATCGACATCAATGCCGACTGGATGGGAGCGACACGCACCATTTATATGGACGGCAGGGCGCACCCCGATGCCGGCGAGCAGTTCTACCAGGGCTATTCGGTTGGCAAATGGGAAGACGGCGACCTGGTGATTGATACCCGCAACTTTGCGCCGAGTCCTATCGGCAATGTATTCAGTATCGCCTCGGGTCCCCGCAAACGTGTGGTTGAACGACTTTCCCTCGATGAGGGCGGTGCCTCCCTGACCTGGCGCTTTACCCTGGAAGACCCGGATTACCTGGCCGCGCCCGTCACGGCCAGCTATCAATGGCACTATCGGCCGGATGTGGGCGCCAGCAGCGAGGCCTGCGACCTGGAAGCCGCGAGCAAGTACTTGCAGGAATAGGGTTTCGCGAGCCTTGCATTTAATTTAACATTGTTCAATTAATTTTACGGAACCGAGGATGCCATGAACGCCCGAATCACAATTACCCTCATCGCCCTTCTACTCGCCGCCTGCGGTGGAGAAGCCCCCCAAAGCGCTGCTCCGGTGGCGCAGGAAGCCGTGGTTTCGGAAAGCGACCGCATCAATGCGTGGTTTGCGGAGAAGAACGAGCAAAGGCTCGTATACAGCCCGATGGAGCTGACCACCCTGAACCGCAAGGATCTGTATGACCAGGTGGACGATTTCAGCCAGGAAGGGACCCGGGAATTCCTCGACTGGCATGCCGGCACCATCGATGAGATGCGCAGCGAGTTTGACTACGATGCCCTCGACCTGGAAGCAAAGACTTCCTGGGATACCTGGGTCTATATGTACGAGCGCAATAATGGCATCAATCAATTTGCCAGCCAGTTCTACGAATTCGAGCAGATGAACGGTTCCCATTCACTGTTTCCCACCTTCCTGATCAACTACCACAAGGTGGACACCGAGGCGGACATGCAGGCCTATATTTCCAGGATCATCCAGGTGGAACGCGCTCTGGGCCAGGAACTGGAAAAGGGCCAGGCTAATGCGGAGCGGGGTGTGCGGGCGCCGCGCTTTGCCTATGAAATCGTGATAGATGAGTCGCGCAAGATCATCAGCGGCGCGCCTTTTGATAATACCGTTGAAAATGATTCCGCCATCTGGGCTGACGTGAAGGCCAAGATCGCTGCGCTTGTCGAGGCGGGTGAAATTGACGATGCGACTGCCGGGGCCCTGACCGATGGTGCGCGTGCCGCCCTGGTCGACCATTACCAGCCGGCCTACCAGGCCGTCATCGACTGGCTCAGCCAGGACATTGCCAACTCCGACCCGGAACCGCGGGGCGTGTGGGCATTGCCGGAAGGCGAGGCCTACTACAACCAGTTGCTGTCTTACTACACCACGACGGACATGACGGCTGCCGAAATCCACCAGATAGGACTGGATGAAGTGGCACGGATCATGGCGGAAATGGAAGCCGTCAAGGCCGAGGTGGGATTTGACGGCGAGTTTCTGGAGTTTCTCAATGCTGTCAGTTCCGATCAGCAGTTCTTTTACTCGAATACTGAAGAAGGCAGGCAGCGGTATATTGATGAAACCAACGATTACTATGATTTCATCCGCGAGAAGCTGCCCGAGTATTTTGGCATTCTCCCCAAAGCGGGCCTGGTGGTGAAACGTGTCGAGGCTTTCCGCGAGCAGGATGGTGCGCCTGCGCATTACAACCAGAGCAGCCCGGATGGGGAAACACCCGGCACCTACTATGTACACATGTCTGCCATGAGCGCCAACCCCACCTATGAGATGGAATCCACTGCCTATCATGAAGGCATTCCAGGCCACCACATGCAGATTGCCATTTCACTGGAGTCGACAAGTATCCCGGCATTTCGCAGCCAGACCTGGTACAACGCCTACGTGGAAGGCTGGGCCCTGTACTCAGAAAGCCTGGCCCGTGAAATGGGCGCTTACGAAGATCCGTATTCCAACCTGGGCCGACTGTCCAACGAGATGTGGCGCGCCGTGCGCCTGGTAGTGGACACCGGCATGCACGCGATGGGCTGGACCAAGGAAGAAGCGGTCAATTATTTCGCCGCCCATACCCTGGTTCCCATCGAATCCGTTGTGGCGGAGATCAACCGCTACCTGGTGATCCCCGGCCAGGCTACCAGCTACAAGATCGGTATGTTGAAAATCCAGCAATTGCGCGAGCATGCAAGAGAGGCCCTGGGCGACGACTTCGATATCCGGGAATTCCATGATGTTGTGCTGGGTGGCGGGGCATTGCCGCTGGATATCCTTGACCGTCGGGTGAACAATTACATCACGGCGACCCTGCAGAACTGATCAGCGGAAAATTGCAGATTCAGAGGAATTCACCTGCCCGGCTTTACTCCCCGCGAACGGCAGTGATATAACCTTTCACCAATATTGACTGGAATCCTGAAGGGGGACGGGTTTCATGCCAAATCAGTTGAAGAAGAGTTTGTGGACGGTGCTTGCCACGGCGGCTTGCGTGGTGAGCTGGCCGCTGGCGGCCCAGGATCGCCCTGACTGGAGCGGTGTCTGGGCCATGATCGGCGGCACCATCTTTGACGCCGACACCAAGACCGGCGAGGGCGGCTCCACCACTCCCGGTGTTCGCGAACATCCCCCCTACAATGCCGAATGGGAAGCGAAATACCTCGCCAACCTGGCCCAGCGCGATGCCGGCACCTTTCCCGATCCGAATTCGTTCTGCGGAATCCCTACCGGGTTTCCCCGCATTTTCAACCTGCCCGATGTCTATGAATTCGCAGTGACGGACAAGCAGGTCTGGATCATCACCGAGAACGGGCCCAACATCATGCGCATCTATACCGATGGCCGGGCGCACCCGCCTGCCGAGGACATGTGGCCGACCCATACGGGTGACTCGGTGGGGCACTGGGAAGGCGACACCCTGGTTTTCGATACGCTCAGCCTGCACAGTTCTGAAAGCGGCAATACGATTCTTGACAGGACGGGGCTCATACTCAGTGATGCCGCCCATAGCGTCACTCGCATGCGCATCAATGACAATGGCCAGATGGAAGTACAAATGACCATAGACGATGCCAGGGCCTTCACCGCCCCCTGGGTAGTGACGAAGCGGTTTCGCCATCTCGAGGAAGGCAGCCGTGTCTACGATTACGCCTGTAACGAGAACAATCGCAACCCGATCGATCCCAACACGGGTTGGACCTATACCACTGACACCGAAGGCAACATCATCGACAGGAATCCCGGACAATGAGGGGGTCTGATATGAAAAGATTAATGATTGTTCTGGCCGCCGGCCTGGTTTTATCCAGCCTGCCAGTCGTCGCGCACCATTCCAATGCCATGTTCGACCAGGACCGCGTGATCGAGATGAGCGGCACGGTCAAGGAATTCCAGTTCACCAACCCGCACACCTGGCTGCAGGTCGTGGTGACGGACGCGGCGGGCAGGGAAACCGAATGGAGCCTTGAATGGGGCAGCCCCAATAACCTGGGGCGCCAGGGTATCCGGCCGTCAACCTTCCCACCGGGCAGTGCCCTGAAGGTGCGCACCTATCCCATGAAGGACGGGTCGCCAGGAGGCCTGTTCATCGGTGCCATGTTCAACGACGGCAAGACTGTGGGCAACTGGGAATAAATTCAAAACAAGACGAGTAGCAAGCGACCAACGAGAGAGGAAGTCATGAAGCACCAGATTAAAACACTGACCCTGGCCATTGCCCTGTTGTCGGCTGGCGGCATCAGCGCCCAGGATGATGACGGACCCCGTACACCGACGCCGCGATTGCCGGACGGTAGCGTGGATCTGGGAGGAAACGGGGTGTGGGATCTGCCTTACATCACCAATTTCGCCCAGCGTATGGTGGACAGGAACTACGAGGCCGGCGAGAGGCCCCCGTTTCTGCCCTGGGCGCAATCCATGTGGGAATACAACCGCTCCAACCTGGTGAAATACGATCCGGAGGGTTTTTGCCTGCCCCCTGGAGGCCCACGCTCCATGGGTACCCCTTATCCGGCGGAAATCATCCAGAATCGTGACCGCATCATCATCATCTTCGAAGGCGGCGGCCACGTCTGGCGCGAAATCCATATGGATGGCCGCGAGCATCCGCCGCAGGATGAGCTGAATCCGACTTACTTCGGTCATTCCATTGGCCGCTGGGAAGGTGACACACTGGTGGTGGATACCATCGGCTACAACGAAAAGACCTGGATCGACTTCAATGGTCATCCGAAGACCGGGCAGCTGCATACCGTCGAATACATCAGCCGTCCGTACAAGGAAGTGCTGCACTACGAGGCGGTTATCGATGATCCGGGTGCCTATAACGATACGTGGCGTGTCGCCTGGGATATCAACTGGAATGACGGCCAGGAACTGCAGGATTATGTCTGCCAGGAAAACAACAAGTTCCTGCTCGACCTGCACGATGATTACGGCGAGCCCTTTTTTGAAAAGACCGAAGGTCTTTGATCAATTCAGAGCCATAAAAAAAGGCCTGCAGATGCAGGCCTTTTTTTTCGCCGGTTCAATTGTCCGGGAACATAAAGGCGTATTTGCCGCCATCGCCGCTGACTGAAATCGTGCCGCCCTGGGTATCACCATTGCGGCGCGCCGCCTGCACCTGGTAGGTGCCGGGTGCCAGGTCAAGGATCAGCCACGGTCCGGCCGTTGTCGTGTTGACGATTTCACGACCGCTGTCATCGGTAACGACAACCTTGATGGAAGACAGGTAGTGCCCGCCGGTAACGAAGAGTTCCGGCCGTGTCCCGCCGGCAGATGCCGCATACCGCTCCTCGAGGGTGATGCCGCCCGTCCAGAGAATAGGCGATTGCGCCGCAAGGGCGGACAGTGCGAATAATGAGATTAGTAGGGCCAGTGTCCTGGTCAGGGTGTTCATCGTGGAATCCTCCGTGGGGATTAAGGGGTACTTTTCCAGCATATGCCTGCTGCCGCGGAAGGAATTGATCTATATTCAACGGGAGCGCGAAATCCTGTCGTTCAGGTGCCGGCCCGACCGAGACTTGCATAGACGCCATCGGGAACGCCAAGATCGTCGAACACCAGGGTGCCGCAGGTCGACGGGCCTTGTCCTGTCACCTGGCCCAGTTTGCGTCCGATAAAGGTGATGGTCAGGTCCGCATGCACGGCCGTTCCAAGAATCCTGCCAGTGTCGCTGCACAGTCCCGACGGTATGTCGGCGGCAAGGACAGGTGTATGTGAGGTGTTGATCAGTGCGATGGCCGTGGCGTAATCCCCGCGCACGTCGCCAGTCAGACCGGTGCCG
>JALRBG010000177.1 GCA_023257855.1 Pseudomonadales bacterium
CCAGGTGCCCCAGTGCGGCTACTGCCAGTCCGGCCAGATCATGGCGGCGGTCTCCCTTCTCGCCAAGAAGGCCCAACCCACCGATGCGGACATCAACGCGGCCATGACCAACATCTGCCGCTGCGGCACCTACAAGCGCATCCGTGAAGCCATCCATGACGTCGCCGGCACTACTGCCGAGTTCTACCAGGCCTGAGGGGAGAAATCATGAACAAGCCAATCACCAGTCTTTCCCGCCGCCGCTTCATCCTGTCCACCGCCGCGGTCAGCGGCGGCTTTGCCCTCGGCCTGAACTTGCCGGGCAAGGCACAGGACGCAAGCCAAACCAATGACATCAACATCTGGGTGGAGATCCGCCCGGATGACACCGTCACCATCAAGTATGCCCGCTGTGAAATGGGCCAGGGCAGTATGACCTCGGCACCGCAGCTCGTCGCCGACGAACTCGACTGCAGCTGGGACCAGGTGCGCATCGACTATGTGGACGTCAACGAGCATGTCCGCATGGAGCGGGCGTGGGGTGACATGGTCACCGTCGGCAGCCAGACCATCCGTAACTCCCAGGATTACCTGCGCCAGGCCGGTGCTTCCGCGCGCGCCATGCTGGTCGCGGCCGCCGCCAGTGAGTGGGGCGTACCCGCGGGCGAGATCAGTGTTGCCAACGGCGTCATCAGCCATGCCGCCAGCGGCAGGCAGAGCGGTTTCGGCGCCCTGGCCGCGGCCGCCGCAGCCCAGCCGGTCCCCGCAAGCGTCACCCTCAAGGATCCGGCCGACTGGCACATCATCGGCCAGCCCTTCCCGCGCGTGGACATTCCTGCGTCCGTGGACGGCTCCCAGGTCTACGGCATTGACACGGAACTGCCCGGCATGGTCTATGCCGCGATCGCCAGCTGCCCTGTCTTCGGCGGCACCGTGGCCTCCTTTGACGCCAGCAAGGCACGTACGCGCAAGGGTGTGATCGATATCTTCGCCATCGACGGCAACGCTGTCGTTGTGGTTGCCGACAACTGGTGGCGCGCCAGCAAGGCGCTGCAGGAAGTGGAGATCCAGTGGGATGCCAACGGCAACGGTGATGTCAGCAGCGAAGACATCCTCAACGTGTTCCGCGCCAGCCTGGATGCCACCGATGCGGCACCCATGCCCAACAATGCCGGTGATGCCGATGCGGCCCTGGCCGGTGCACAGCAGGTCGTCGAAGCAGAATACTTCACCCCCTTCCTGAGCCATTCCCCGATGGAGCCCATGGGCGCCACGGTGCGCATCGACAGCGACCGGGTGGACATCTGGGCATCCACGCAGGCACCCGAAGGATTGGTGTCGGAACTGGTCAACGCCCTCGGTGTGCCGCAGGAAAGCATTTACGTGCACCGGGTGCAGGCCGGCGGCGGCTTTGGCCGCCGCGGCGGCTCCAGTGACTTCGCCCGCCAGGCGGCGCTGATCGCCGCCGAGCTGCCGCAGGGTACGCCGGTCAAGCTGCTGTGGACCCGCGAGGAAGACACGCAGCATGACTTCTACCGCCCACTGGCCATGTACCGGGTGAAGGCCGGGCTCGATGCCAACAACATGATCAGCGGCTGGAAGGCCCGCATCGCCAGCGGCTCGATCCTGAACCAGATGCGCGGCGTGCCGCTGCGCGGCGGCGTCGATTTCACGGCGGCGGAAGGGTTTACCGACCTGCCGTACCAGATCGCCGACCAGTTCCAGGATTTCAAGCTCACCCCCACCCATGTGCCGCTGGGTTTCTGGCGCACCGTGGGCTGGTCGCAGACCCCGTTCGCGCGCGAACAGTTCATCGATGAACTGGCCGCGGCTGCCGGCGAGGATCCGTACCACTTCCGCCTGAAGCACATGGCCGAAGACGAGCTGTCGCGGCATATCCTGGTCGAGGTGGCCAACGCCATCGGCTGGGACACCCCGCCGCCGGCCGGCAACTTCCGCGGCATCGCCACGACCGAGCCCTACGGCAGCTATACCGCCGCCGCCGTCGAGCTGTCGGTCAACGATGCCGGCGTCATAAAAATCCACCGCATCATCCAGGGCATCAATACCGGCCACATGGTGAACCCGGACAATGTCAGCGCGCAGCTCGAAGGCGCCACCGTGTGGGCTCTGACCGCCGCGATGTGGGGCGAGATCACCATTGACCAAGGCCGCGTGCAGGAAAGCAATTTCCATAACTACCGCATGCTGCGCATGTCGCAGATGCCGGAAGTGGAAACCGTACTGCACGCCACCGGCGGCTTCTGGGGCGGCGTCGGCGAACCCGGCCAGGCACCGATCCTGCCGGCGCTCTGCAATGCCATCTACGCTGCCACCGGCACCCGCGTCAGGTCACTGCCGCTGATGCATCACGGCTTTACCCTCGCCTGACCCTTGCACCGGACGTTGTGATACGCAGCGTCCGGTTGCCGGCGGCGACTTCGGCATCATCATCCCGTCGAAGATCACCTGTCATTACACCTACCCTGGACCCAACCCCGACGACCTGCCGGCCACCGTGCCGAATGTGACCTGATTTAATTCCTCAGACCGGGAAGAACACCGGCACCAGGAAGCTCAGGCTGCCCCACATGATCAGGGTCAGCGGAATACCCACCTTGAGGAAGTCATTGAAGGAATAGCCGCCCACCGTCATGACCAGCAGGTTGGTCTTGTAGGCCATCGGCGTGGCGTAGCTCATGTTGGCGCCGAACAGCACTGCCAGCACGAAGGGTTCCACGGCCAGGCCCTGCTGCTGGGCAATGCCGATGGCGATGGGTGTGCCGATAACGGCGGCGGCATTATTGGACACGATGTTGGTGAGGATGGCCATGAGCAGCATGAGGCCGCTCAGTTGCAGGGTGACGGACGAGTCTGCCGTAAAATTGACGTATACGGCAGCGATAGCATCCGCCGCCCCGGTCTCCAGCATGGCCACACCGAGCGCGAGCGATGCGGCGACGATGAGTATGATCTGCGTGTTGATCGCCTCGCCGACATCCTTCCATCTCAGGCAACCTGTCAGGGTCAGCAGCAGCACGCCGCAGACCGAACTGATCGCGATCGGCATGATGCCCACTGCCGCCACGCCGACCACCACGAGCAGTATGCCCAGTGCCATGGGAGCTTTCTTTGAATGCGGCAGGTTCGAGGTGGCATCGAGCACCAGGATCCGGCCTTCCTTTTTCAGTTCAGTGACCTTCTCATTGGCGCCCTGCACCAGCAGCACGTCACCGATCTGCAAGGCAATGTTGGATATGTCCGACATCAGTTTGCGGTTGCGCGAACCCGCCCGATGCAGCGCCAGGATGGCGAGCTGGTAGCGGTCGGCAAAACGCATATTGGCCAGGGAGCGGTTCAGCAGCGGCGAACCCTGCGTGACGATCACTTCCGCCAGCTGCTGACCCTCGGCCTGCAGCGGGTGTTCCGCATCCACTTTCGCGTCCTTGCTGTACAGGTCTGCATCGAGCAGCTTCTCGAAATGCTTGAGGTTTTCCGGTGTATCCCTGACCAGCAGGCGGTCCCCCGCGCGCAGCTTGATATTGCCATGGGGATTGATGAGGTAATCGCTGTCTGCCCGCACCAGGTGCTGGACCGTCATCTCGCTTTCGGTCTTTTCCAGGCATTCCCTGATGTTCTTGCCGTCGGCCCAGCCGCCTTCCCGTATGGACAGCGCCGCGGAGAAAATCCGGGGCGAGGCATCGCCCAGTTCGGAGACCCGGTCTGGCAGAATGTGCGGCGCCACCAGCCACAGATAAGCAATTGCCAGGGTGCTGGTGATCACAACAGGGGCCAGGAATTCGAACATGGTAAAAGGCTCCATGCCCATGTCACTGGCTACCGATACCACCAGCAGGTTGGTGGAAGTGCCGATGGTGGTGCCCATGCCGCCGATCAGTGTGGCAAAGCCCATGGGCATGAGGATGCGCGAGGACGGAGTGCCGGTGCGCAGGGAAACCGCAGTCAGGATAGGCAGCAACAGGATCACGATCGGGACATTGTTGACGAATCCGCTCAGGATGGCACCGACGACCAGGGTCAGCAGGAACGACAGTTGCGGCGACACCTCCCAGAACTTGCCGAGCAGGCGTCCGACCGGCTCCAGTGCACCGGTACGGGATAACCCGTGGCCAACCACCATGAGAGCGGTGACGGCAACCAGCGCTTCATGTCCGAAACCGGCGAAAAAATCCACCGCGTGCAAGGTCGCGCCGTCGTGGGTATAGGGGAACAGCTCGAAACCGGCGGCCAGCACGGCCAGCACGAACAGGCTGGAGGTTTCCAGTGGTATGCGGTCGCGGGTGAACAGGAACAGGGCGAGCACGGTAAGGCCCAGAACCGCGGCGGCGTGGGGATTCAATTGCAGGTTTGCAAACATAAGTCAGGGTATACTGCTGAACATCGATACACAGCAGTCTATCAAATCCCCTATGGCCCACAAGCAGAGTGAAAAACAGACCGGTGAAACCGATTACCTGTTTGTGTACGGCACGCTGCGCAGCGACTCCTACTCGGACAGCCATCGCCAGTTCATCGCCCCGCATTTCGAGTTGGTGGGGCGTGCCACCATCGCCGGCCGGCTTTATGCCATCGTCGACTACCCCGGCCTGCTGCCTGCCGAAGAGGCCACCGATCTCGTCATCGGCGAGGTCTATGCCTTCACGGGCGGCGAGGAACAGCTGCTGGAAGTCGATGATTATGAAGGCTGCGCTCCGCATTCGCCCAAACCCCACCTGTACACGCGCACCCGCATCAATGCCCACCTCAAGGGTGACGAGATCATCGAGGCCTGGGTCTATTTCTACAACTACCCCGTCAGTGACACCATGCTGATCCGCTCAGGCGATTTCATGGATCCGTTCTAATCACGCTTTTCTTCCCGGCACCCCCTGTTGTAGTCTTTGCCCATTACCTCGGGGGAAGCATCATGAAAACCAAGACAATCATCCGGGCCCTGGCCTGCACCGCACTATTCACCACTCTCGGGCAAACCTATGCCCACCACGCCTTCAACACCGAATTCCAGGACGCCGAGGGCGAAGTACGCGGCGTCGTCACGCGCGTGTGGTGGACCAACCCGCATATCCGTTACGACGTCGACGTCACCATGCCCGACGGCTCGGTCGAGCAATGGTCCCTGCACCCCCCCGGCAACCTGCCTACCTACCGGCGCCAGAACTGGACGCCGGACACCATCCAGGAAGGCTACGCCGTCTATGCCACGGGCAACCTGGGCCGCGACGACACGAAAAAACTCTATGCCACCTGCATCAATATCCTGAGCGGCCCGGAGAACGGCCGCCAGCTCGGCGGTTGCGTCAGCTCCAACACCACGCCGCAGGTCACCGCCGAACCGAACCAGGTCTACACCTATGAAGCCAACGATTACGCCGTCGACATCAGCGGCTTCTGGGACAACCGCTACAGGTTCCGCACCACCGTGGACGATTTCGATCCGAAACCCATGCCGATGACGGCCGCCACACGGGATATCTACGAAAACCGCCAGTTTGGCGACGACCACGTGCTGCGCTGCCAGCCGGCCGGTTTGCCGCGCATCTTCGGCTCTCCTTACCCCGTGGAAATCCTCGATGCCGGCAGCCACTACACCATGATCTTCCTGCAGGACAACACGCCGCGCTGGGTGTACATGGACGGCCGCGACGCCCTGCCCGACCAGCCGCTGACTTCCATGGGCTTCTCCAAGGGCGTGTGGCAGGACCGCACCCTGATCATTCAGACCACCCACCTGGCACCGGGCTGGCTCGACGGCTCCGGCTACCCCATGACCGGCGGCGACGGCACCCGCATCGTCGAACGCTGGACCGTGGCCGAGGACAATCTCTCCATTGACCGCACCATGACCATTTACGACGATGCCTACACCGCGCCGCTGGTGCGCACCCGCGGCTCGCAGCGCGGCAATTTCAACGAACTGCTGGAAAGCCCGCCGTGCGACCCGACGGTGTTCTACAACGAGATGCTGGAAGCCGGACGGCTGGAAGACATTCTGAGCCCGCAGTAACGCTGTCGCATGGAACAGGGCAAAAAATCCCTGCTGGAAATCCCGAGCATGGCCGGCGAGTGCGCCGGCCAGCCCTAATCGTATGCCTTGCGCCTGTGGGCCACCTTGATCAAAAGAACAATCAGCACGGCATCCCGGATTTCATACACCACACGGTAATTACCAATCCGCACGCGGTAATATTCCTTATCCGTCAGCTTTATACAGCCCTCTGCCCGGGGGTTGCCGGCAAGCAAATCGATTCGCTTCAGGATTTTTTTGACGTCCCTGCCTGGTATGGCCCGCAGGTCCCTGGCGCCAGACCGCTTAAAGCGCAGTTCAAATCTTGCCATGCTTTTTCAGGTCGTCCAGCAGGGCCTCGTAGGTCATTTCCGGCTCCTTCACCCGGGCCGCAATTGCGGAAAAATCTTCCTGGTCCTCCGCCATTTGCTGGCGCAGGGCTGCATCGACGAGATCGGACAGGGATTGCTGGGTAGCGGCCGCCCGGATTTTCAGGGCTTTATGGATGTCGGGGTCGAAATAGACCGTGGCGCGCTTGGATAATGTGCTCATGGGTGTCTCCTGCAGGGATACCCAAAAATTAGCGCTATAACGTTATAACGTCAAGACGCTGTCAATCCACTTCACATTGGTATGGCTGGATCTGTATCTCCGGCCGCCATTTCCAGGTCGCGTAATCCTCAATCGCTATCGCTTCGGCGAAGGTACCCGGATCACTGGCGTAAAAATCCATGTGCAGTTCCGTGCCGTCCTCGTTGAGGTAATAACGCTCGGTGATAAAGACCGATTCGGTCTGCGGGATACCGGCCAGGCCGGCGATATCGAAGAAGGGATAATTGATGCGCGATGTCTCCACCACTAACACGTCATCCTCCCAACGTCCGATGGAATAACCCTGGGGCGATAACGGCGCGGTGGGCGAAATGCGTTCCTCACCCATATGAATCAGGCGCTCCACGTCAAAGTACTCACCACGCAGCAGGATGTCGTCACCCCGGCGCTCGAAAGCAATCGGGTGCGGGCCGGTTTGCGTGATCACGCGCGGCATGCCGAGGGGCGCACATTGCAGCGCCGGGTCGAACGTGTCCTCGTAAGCCGCCCAGCCCGTCCGTGCAAAGTCGGTTAATGGCGGGTTGTCGGCAAACTCCGGGCGCCGGGCGCGCTCCAGCGTCCACACGCGGAAGATGTCATCAGCGCCGACCTCTCCCACATCCGCCGCCAGCACCCAGCTGCCGCCGCCGACGGTGGTGGTATTCCAGCGCGGCTCGGAAAAGCCGGTCAGCAGTATCTCGCGCCGGTCGGGCAGCAGTACGTTGGTCACCAGCATGTTGGCGGCACGCCGTGTCGATGCAAAGCCGGCCACTGTCACGCGCTGCCCCACCTGGAAGGTGCCTTCGGGCACGCCGCGGCGCAGGGTGCCGGCCAGATCGGCGGCGCCCATTACCCAGCGGGTCGTCGTGCCGTCAGCATTGCTGACATCCAGCTCCAGGCCGACATGGGGATTGCGCCAGATCACGCGGGCGATGATGCCGTCCAATTCGACCACTTGCGTGCGGTCGTACTCGGCATTGGAATGGTGTGCAGAAGCCGACCACGATGCCAGCAGCAATAACACAATGCAGGTAAACGTCTTCATTGCGCGGCCGGCAAATCCACAGGCGCCTCCCGGCGCAGGAATTTCCACTCGCCGTCCTCGCGAATGAATTCGTCGTCGTAATGCCCCAGCAGCGCCGTGTTCGGGCCGCCGTTCTCACCGGGCGTGACATACATCCACTTGGTGACCGCGCTGGCGCGGTCGCCGTCGATGCGGATGCGGTCATTGGTCAGCACGTGGAAAGTGCCGGAGCCTTCCGGCAGCGGGTTGTGCCCGATGATGCCGTCCATCAGCCTGAACACGCCCTCTGGTCCCTCACCTCGGCCCATGCCGCTTTCCCAGACGCCATTGCGGGCAAACAGAGCCGACAGGGAACGGTAGTCGCGATGGTCGTGATAAGTGCCGTAATCGAGAATGAGGTTGCGGATGGCTTCGCGGTCTTCGAGCACCTGGAGGCGGGCTGCCAGGGATTGCGTATCTGGCACCGCCGCCTTGGCTGGCAAAATGAATGTGCAGGCCAGTATGCCCAGTATGAATAGCGCCGTAACTGATTTCATGGTCCCCCCTGCCCCGGAATGGATTTCAGTTCAGGGCGAGCCGGTAATATAGTCCCTGCTGATTTTCACTGCAAAGACACTGAAGCCGATGAACATCACGCCAATGATGATCAGGACCAGCGGCCGGCCAGTTCCGCTATGGCTATGACGGCGCCATCGTCCGGTTGCTCCGGAAGATCGACACTGATCTCCCGCAGGTTGCCTGTGGCGCTTTCGAAGTAATACAGGCGCGGTACGGGAATGGCCACGGCCGGGATGTTGCCGCGGGCCACCGGGTAGTTGGGATCAACGGTGAACCGGGCGTACAACATGCCGTCATCGATCTCAAACGCGATGGTCCCGTTGAACTGGCGCACCCCTTCGCCGTAATAGCGCGAAACCAGGACAAGATCGTACTGCGGGTCTGCCACCGTCATGCGCGGCACGGCCATGGCGACCCAGAATACCAGGACCAGCAGGAGCGGCAGGCTAATGCCGACCACCTGGGTGAGGTTTTTTGACAGGAAAGACTGCTCTTGCATGGGCGTCGCCGTTAATGGAAGCAGTGTATTCAGGGGGGACCGGAATATGCCGGTTATTTTTCAGGACTGTTGTTGTTTTCCCCTTTCAATTAGGCCAAAAACAGGGTTAAAAAACAATCTGCCGCGCCCGGCTGGATTGCTGTAGACTCGCGCTTTTTCTCGTCGGCGGCCAGACATTTGCCATGAAAGACCTGACCCAGGGCTCCGTTCCACGCACCATCGTCGCCATGGCAGCGCCTGTCGCCATGGGCATGATCTTCCAGACGCTGTACCTGCTGGTCGATCTCTACTTCGTCGCTGGCCTGGGCGATGCCGCCATCGCCGGTGTCGGTGCCGCGGGCACCCTGTTTTTCATGGTCATGGCCCTGAGCCAGGTCCTGGGCGTCAGCTCTGTTGCGTTGATGGCGCAGGCCGTCGGCCGCAAGGACCGCGATTTCGCCAACCTCGTGTTCAATCAGTCCATGGTGCTGGCCTGCATCTGCACCGCCATCACGCTGTTGTTTGGCTATACGCTGTCGGGCAGCTTCATGGCCACCATCGCCGCCGGCGACGCCCAGGCTGAAGGCATCCGGTTCCTGCACTGGTTCCTGCCGGGGATGTCGATGCAGTTCGCCATCATGGGTATGAGTTCGGCACTGCGCGCCACCGGCATCGTCAAGCCGACCATGATGATCCAGGTGATCACCATTGTGCTGAACACCATCCTGGCGCCGATTCTCATCGTCGGCTTTGGCCCCGCCCCTGCCCTGGGCGTCGTCGGCGCCGGCCTGGCCACAACAATCTCGAGCGCGGTGGGCGTGTGCATGCTGATTGCGTATTTCATCAAGCTGGAAAAATACGTCGCTTTCCAGTTCCACTGCTGGAAGCCGCAGTTGTCGATCTGGGGCCGCATGTTCAACATCGGCCTGCCGGCCGGCGGCGAAATGCTGCTGATGTTCGGCTATTTTGCCGTGGTCTACTGGCTGATCCAGGACTTCGGTGAATCCGCGCAGGCCGGCTTCAGCATTGGCGGTCGCATCATGCAATCCATCTTCATGCCCACCATGGCGATCGCCTTTGCTGTCGGGCCCATCGCCGGCCAGAACTTTGGTGCCGGCCACGGCGATCGCGTACGCGAGGCGTTCAAACAAGGCATCCTGATGAGCGGTGCGGTCATGCTGGTCGTCACCCTCGTGCTGCAATTCCACCCCGAACTGCTGGTGGCCTTCTTCACCGACGAGGAGGCCGTCATCAAGGCCGGCGGCGACTTCCTGCAGATCATCTCCTGGAACTTCGTCGCCCAGGGCGTCATCTTTACCTGCTCCGGCATGTTCCAGGGCCTGGGCAATACCAGGCCGGCCATGTTCTCTTCGGCCAGCCGCCTGTTGATCTTTATTCCCATCGCGGTGTGGGTCAGCAAGCAGGAAGGCTTCACCATGGAGCAGATCTGGTATGTATCCGTTCTGTCGGTCACCATCCAGGCCGTCATCAGCTTCCTGCTGGTGCGCAAGGAATTCCAGCTCAAATTTCTAAAACAATTGAAGAAAAGATAGAAATTGAATTAAATAAGTTAAATGAAATTTTAAACATACAAGGAATTGCAAGGGTAGATTTCTTGTT
>JALRBG010000181.1 GCA_023257855.1 Pseudomonadales bacterium
GGCCTGGCCAGGATAGCCTTGATATTGGCATCCGCCTCATCGTAGCGCGACAGCAGGGCTTCGGCTGCCTTGGCGCGCTCCCGTTCCTTCTGGTTGAAAGCATCGGTCAGCTGCCTGACAGCCTGCCGCTTTTCTTCCAGAGCGACGCGCCGTGTGTCCAGGGCAGCCCCCGCGGCTTTCAGCTGCGCTTCGGTAGCATCACAACGAGCCAGTTGCTCGCGCGTATAGCTGCTGCCGCTGCCGCACTCGGTATTGAACTTGTCGACGTTATCATTATGACTGGCCAGGTCGCGGGCATATCCTGAACTCTCCCGCTTGTATTCGGCATTCGCCCGGTTAACGGTGTTTTGCTCGGACTGGTAGGCATTCTTCTGCGCCAGGTTGGCCTTCAATGCCGTTTCGGCAGCGCGGGCGTTGCTGAAACTGCTGGTCAGTTCCTCGAGCAGCTGCAAGGTCGAGCGCATATCGCGCTGGGCCATCGCCGCTGCCGGGGCCAGGCAAAGCGTGAAAGCCAGCAAAGGAATGGTGAAGGATTGGCGTGTCATCGTGTACCCCGCTCGCCTGTTGGCAGGCATTACTCGTATTTGCGTCTTTCCCAGACTTCCCTCAGGTAAACGCCGCCGTCCGGCTGGCGATACTTGGCGCTGTTGGCAGCGCTCCTGGCCTGCATTTCTTCCACGGACAGGCTGGCATCTATTTCCGAATCCCAGTGCTCGCGACGGAAGGGAATAATCTGCGCATAGGGCGTCCCAGCAGGCAGTATGCCGGTAATGCCCTTGAGAAAAAAGAAGGGCATGGTGCCCGGCAGCTTGTCCCTGTCGTTATCGACGATGCCGCTGGTCGTGCTAAAGGGCAGCTCGAACCGGTTGATCGGGTGCGTGTACAGGGCGCTGTAACCCTCCGGCAGTTCCACCGCCCAGTCCGGCCACCAGGCGAAATGCCTGTCATGATACCCCGGCGGTATGACAAAACGGGGCAGTGGATCACGCTCCAGGAGAAAATTGGGGTGTCCCGCATCCAGCACCCTGGCCTGTATCCCGCCGGCCGAATCCTCGACGAATTCGATGTCGCAGGGTGTCCTGTAGGTATAGCCGCTGCCCATGACATCGAACACGGCCGGACACGCTTTCCAGGTCGGGATCTTGCCGCCCACACCCGGCATTTCCACATGCTTGCCTGTGGCCGGGTCGCGGGCGAAGCGGTCGGCCTGGCGGTACCACTCCGGGATGGTCTTGCCGACGGGTGCCGGTTTGGAAGCGCTGTCTTCAGTCAGCCAGGGGCGATTGGCAACGAAGCGTATTTTCCGGGTATCCATGATCGTGCTACCGGTACTTGCGTGGTTCACGGACTTCGTTGAGGTAAACGCCGCCATCCGGTTGCCGGTAGCGGGCACTGCTGGCCTTGTTCTTTTCGCTCATTTCCTGCTGTGTCAGGGAAGTGTCATACTCCGCCACCCAGTGCTCGCGCCTGAACGGAAATATCTGGGCATAAGGCGTTCCGGCCGGCAACACGCCCGTTACCCCCTTGCGCCAGAAAAACGGCATGGAGCCAGGCTGGTGCACCTTGTCATTGTCGACAATGCCGCCCATGGTCATGAAGGGGAGTTCGAAACGGTTGAACGGCTGGGCGTACAGGGCGCTGCAGCCCTCGGGCAGTTCCACGGCCCAGTCCGCAGTCCAGGCGAAATGCCTGGCATGGTAACCCTGGGGAGGCGGGAAACGGTCGAGGGGCAGGCGCTCGGTGACCAGTCCTTCGTGCTGTGCAATCAATACCCGAGCCTTGATGTCGCCGTTGTTGTCTTCATAAAACTCGATGTCGCAGGGAGTCTTGTAGGCATAGCCGCTGCCCATGATATCGAACAGGGCAGGGCAGGCTTTCCAGGTGGGTATGCGCCCGCCGCCATCGGGCAGCTGGTGATACGCCCCGGTTGCAGGGTCTTTCGCGAATCGGTCTGCGCTGCGGTACCAGTCCGGAAGGGTCTCTCCAATCGGTCCTGGTCGGGACGGGCTGTCTGCCGACAGCCAGGGCCGGTTGGCAACGAACCTGATTTTGTGAGTATCCACTGCAGCTGTGCTCCGGCATTGCTGGCCTCCTGCGGGGGCAGGAGTGACAAATCATTTTCCCTTGTGAGCAGGCAAGAATAAACGCCCGGTCCCGGAGCGTCCAGTCGCAAAAGTCCTGGTGAAAACCGGGTAGCTGGAATTGCTATACCCGGCCGGGAAAGCCGGTGGCAAAAAAGATGCCAAATGGCTGGTTTGCCAGTGAAAATATATTTTTCATAGCGTCCCAAAATCCCTATTGCAATAAATACGGAAGCCCTATAATGCGCGCCGTCCGGGTATTCCGGTCGTCGGGTTGCAGCCCCGTAATCGCCTCTAATGCTTCGTTTAGCAGACGAACAAAGGAGCGTAGGGAAAGATGAGACTTTTCCAGGTCTAACCAAGGCCATGCGCCCCTAACTAGTTTCTACAGGAAATTTTCTAATGATTACTAAAAGCATGAACAGGATCGGCAGCCTGAGCTTGACTGCCGCAGTGCTGGCCC
>JALRBG010000312.1 GCA_023257855.1 Pseudomonadales bacterium
GATCTGGTGGCGATCACCGGAGCGGTCGTGGCGCCAGTGACGGCCTGATCACACAAAGGTTGTGAAACGACAACGTTTGTGTGATCAGCGCATCGTCGGGTGACGCAGGAGGGCTTCGATCCGGGCCTCAGCATCGTACTGGGCGGTAAAGGCATGGTGTGCAAGGGCCGGCTGGCTGCCGATCAGCAGCATGGCCAGTGCGCAAACGGGTAACAAGGCTTTGATGGACATGGTTTGTCTTCCCCAAAACAGGCCCGCTTGCTTCTTTCATTACCGGACATGACCGGTGCTTGCCGGTTTCGGTCCTGGTCAATAACAGGTTGTTTTAAAAGAAGATATTTGGGCTGAACCAATGAAACTGAAACAGAGTATCACATTGGCAAGGCTTGTCACTAGCTGGTAAGGAATTTCACATTTCATCCCCAATGTAGCGCCTGAAAGCCCGCAATCACTGGGCTGCAGTTATCTTTCATCGGTAAGAATTCCTTAAGATTGCCCTGCTAATCTGCACACCATCAAATCAGATCGAGTGGCAGGACATGCACACATTGAACAGCAGTATCCAGGTTCAGGACCACAGCCAGGACAACGCCCGGGAAGCCCTCCTGAGCCGCGTCTTGTCGCCGTCCCCGGTATTCACCCTGCATGGCAGGGATGACCCGGAGCGAGACAGTGTCGAAAAGTTCGTTGCCATGCGTTTCTTCAAGGATTACGGCGCCGATATCCACGAATTCATGCCGGACCTGTTATCCATGCGCTGTCTCAAATGCTTTTCCGGTGTGATCGGTATGCGTCGTGCCGCGACATCAAAGCTGTTCCTCGAGCAGTACCTGGATAATGCTATTGAGGAAGTACTTTCCGGCACCACCGGTGCCGACGTCGGCCGCCGCGAGATCATTGAAATCGGCAACCTGGTTGCCGGGCGAAAGGGGCCCAGCCAGTTCGTCTTCCTCATTGCTACGTCCATGCTGCACGAGGCTGGCTACAAGTGGATTACCTTCACGGCCACCCAGACCCTGGCCAACAATCTCAACAAGCTGGGATTTCACATGGTGAAACTGGCTGATGCTTCCCTTGACCGCCTGCCGCAAGGTGCGACCGGGGAATGGGGCAGTTACTACCGTACACAGCCGTGCGTCTATGCGGGCAGTCTCGATGGCGCCATGGCGATCGCGCGTCGCCGTCCCCTGTTTCGCAAGGCCATGGCCATGTACCGTCGTTGTATCAGGAAGCTGGCAAAGGAATTCAACGGGGCCTGACATGCGACCTGACCTGCTTACACAACTGGCAGAGTCGTTACCGGGTGACGCGGTTGTCCTGCGGACACCGGACCAGCTATTTACACTGAATGACATTATCGAATTGGGTAGCGCACTGGACAGGCAGCTGGCACAGGCACAGGTCTCGCTGCTTGCCCTTTACGCCGAGAACAGCCCTGCCTGGGTAGTGGCGGATCTGGTTTGCCAGCGCAGAAATATCTGTCTGGTGCCGCTACCCACTTTTTTTTCACCCCTGCAGATCCGCGCCACCCTGGCCCGCTGCAACGCCGGCTGGATTCTGACTGACAATGCCGAGGCACTGCATGCACTGGTCCAGGACCAGGTTGCACTGCAGGCTGACGGCCTGCAATTGCAGTTATGCCGCATCGACAACGCCAGCGGCAATGCCCCGGCGCTGCCTGACGGCACCGGCAAGATCACCTTTACCTCCGGTTCCACCGGTGATGCCAAGGGCGTATGTCTTGGCAACCAGCAGCTGCTATTGCAGGCCGAAGCGTTGAAAGAGGCGGTGGGTATCAACGCACCCAGGCACCTGTGCCTGCTGCCGTTGAGCACACTGCTGGAAAATGTCGCGGGCGTTTACGCACCGCTGCTTGCCGGCGGCGAAGTGATGATTCCGACACTGGCAGCCATGGGCTACCAGGGCAGCAGGCTGGTGCAGCCAAAACAGCTGCTCGCCACCATCAGCAGCGTGCAGCCGCAAACGCTGATCCTGATTCCCGAATTGCTCAAGCTCCTGGTCGGTGCCGTGAGGAGTGGCTGGCAGGCGCCTTCTAGCCTGCGTTTTATCGCCGTCGGCGGCAGCAAGGTGGGGATTAACCTGCTGCATGAAGCCTGGTCCCTGGGCCTGCCTGTTTATGAAGGTTACGGCCTGTCCGAGTGCGCCTCGGTGGTCAGCCTGAACACTCCCGCCTGCAACAAGCCTGGCACCTGCGGCAAGCCGTTGGCACACCTACAGGTCGAGGAGCAGGGCGGTGAACTGGTTGTGCATGGTAATGCCATGCTCGGTTACCTGAGCCAGACCGACAGCTGGCATCCCCGTGCCATACACACCGGCGATCTCGGCTACCGTGATGCCGAAGGCTTCATCCACCTGTCGGGGCGCCGCAAGAACATCCTGATTTCCAGTTACGGACGCAATATTTCACCCGAATGGCCGGAGAGTGAACTGCTGGCCAACCCCTTGCTGCAGGAGGTCGTCGTGTTCGGCGATGCCATGCCGCACCTGGTGGCCCTGGTCAGCAGTCGCAATCCCGCCCTCGACAATGCCTCGATCCAGGGCTGGGTGGACCAGGTCAATGCGTCACTGCCCGACTATGCCCGCATCAGGGCCTGGCATCGGCTGGACCATCCGTTGGCCGGCCAGCCGTGCATGCTGACCGGCAACGGGCGGCCGCGCCGGATGGAAATTGCCCGCAAGTTTGCCGCCGAAATTGACGCACTTTACGGTGACCAGGGCATGCCTGCCCCGACCCTTGAAAAGGAACACAGTCTATGACTTTCTACCAGCAACTGACGACTGACACCGAACAGCAGCGTCGCGAACTTTTAAGTGCACCCATCATCAGCCGCTGCTTCCAGGGCGATATCACGCTGGACGACTATGTCGGTTTTCTCGTGCAGGCCTATCACCACGTCAAGCACACCGTACCGCTGCTGATGGCCGTCGGATCCCGCCTACCCGCGGAAATGGAATGGCTGCGTGAAGCCGTTGCCGAATACATAGAGGAAGAGCTGGGCCACCAGGAATGGATACTGAACGACATCGCCAACTGCGGCTATGACAAGGAAGCAGCAAGGCGATCAACCCCGAATCTCAGTACGGAGCTGATGGTTTCCTATGCCTGGGACATGGTGAATCGCGTCAATCCCGTCGGCTTCTTCGGGATGGTACAGGTGCTGGAAGGGACCAGTATCAGTATCGCTTCGCAGGCGGCCGATGTCATTCGCGCCAACCTGGGGCTGCCGAAAAACGCTTTCAGCTATCTCTACTCGCACGGGGCGCTGGACCAGGACCATATTGTCTTTTTCGAAGGCCTGATGAACAGGATTGCCGACTCCCGCCAGCAGGCCCTCATCATTCACGCGGCGCAGGTTTTCTACAAACTTTACGGCGACATCTTCCGCAACCTGTCCGCTAACCACGGTATACCGAAACAGGCCGCGGCCAACATGGCAGGGGCGGCCTCAAGAATATCAAATGTTCTATCAGTTGGTCCGTAAACGTGATGATCAACAGGGTAAATCTTTACTTGAT
>JALRBG010000037.1 GCA_023257855.1 Pseudomonadales bacterium
CGGCAAACGGCCCTTCGGGCCTATGCCGACCTACACGAATACCGGGGCATAAATAACACCCCGTAGGTCGGCATAGGGCGCAGCCCGTTTGCCGACATCTCAATTGAAGACTTGGTAATACGTAATAAATAGGAACAGGAATACGTTATGAGTGAAGTGAACACAGCTTTCGATACCGAAGAAACCCGCGCCCTGGTGCAGAAGTTCGTGACGGCCAACGCCAATATTCGCGAGCAGATCGGCGGCACCATCATCGGCCAGCACCATATCGTGGACAACCTGCTCATCACCCTTTATGTGGGCGGCCATTGTCTCATCACCGGTATGCCCGGCACGGCGAAGACCCTGCTGGTGCACACCCTGGCTTCGGCGCTGGGTCTCACCTTCAAGCGCATCCAGTTCACACCCGACCTGATGCCGACCGACATCACCGGCACCGACATGGTGGAAGAGGACCAGAGCACCGGCAAGCGCGAATGGCGTTTCATCCCGGGCCCGGTATTCACCAACGTACTGCTGGCGGACGAAATCAACCGCACGCCGCCGAAGACACAGGCCGCACTGCTCGAAGCGATGCAGGAAAAGACCGTAACCGTGCGCGGCCAGATCCACCGCCTCGACAAGCCCTTTCTGGTGCTGGCGACACAGAACCCGATCGAACTGGAAGGCACCTATCCATTACCTGAGGCGCAATTAGACCGCTTCCTGTTCAACGTCATCCTCGATTACCTGACCCCGGAAGAGGAAGTGGCCGTGCTCGACCGCTTCACCAAGCGGGTCGACATGCCGGAAGTCACCCCCTGCACCAACGCCGAGGAAATCACCCAGTTCCAGTGGCTTGTGCGGCAGGTGCCTATCTCCGATTCCGTGACCCGCTATGCCGTTGACGTGGTGCGCGCCACGCGCCCGTCCGATCCGCTGGCCACCGACATTATCAAAAAGTACATCAACTTCGGTTCCAGTATCCGCGCCTCCATGAACCTGGTCGTTGCCGCCAAGGCTCGCGCGCTGATGGAAGGCCGCTACCATGTGACGGCCGAGGACGTGAAGCATCTGGCCAAGCCGATCCTGCGTCACCGCGTTCTGCCCAACTACTATGCCGAATCGGACGGTGTCACTGTCGACGATATCCTGGACAGCATGTTGAACGATCTGGCTGCACCGGCAGCGGCGGCATAATGAGGCAATTGAAGTCGGCATAGGGCGAAGCCCGTTTGCCGACTACCATCAGTTTGCCGACTACCATCAAAAATTCATGTCGGCAAACGGTCCTGCGGACCTATGCCGACCTACAATTTTTACAGCATTTAAAAGCGGTAACGGAGTCCCACCCAGGCGGCGCGGGGAGCGCCAACACCCAAAAAGATCGGTGTGTCATCGATGCCATCGATCACCTCTGACGGATCCTCGCCCAGTAAGCCGAAATTCTCGTAATCCCTGTCCAGTGCGTTAGTGACTTTCGCGAACAGTGAAAAATTCTCGCCGATGGCATACAGGGCACGCAGGTTGAACAGGACGTAGCCGTCGACCTTGCCAAGATCGTTGCTTTCATCCCCGCGCAGGTATTGCCCCGCATTGTAGATCGCCTCGGCACCGACACTCAGGTTGCCTAACCGGTAGTCACCGCCGAACTTGAGCAGGCTTTCCGGAATGCCGGGAATATGGTCGCCTCTTTCCACCGGTACGACGCCGTCGGCATCAGCAGCCGGATGGTTCGGACTGAGTACGTTGAAGTCATCCTCGAAGGTGGCCTGGATAATGGAGAGCGACGCATACCAGTCGAACTGGTCGAGACTGCCGCTGAGGGCAGACTCGAAACCCCAGCGCCGGGTTTTGTCGACATTGGCGAACAGGCCCGTGGCACGTCCCGTGGTCTGGAACAGGATATCGTCGTTGTTGGTGGCATGGAAAATACCGAGCTGGTAGTCCATGAACGATATTTCGCCGCGCATGCCAAGCTCGATATTACGGGTAACCACGTCCTGCAGCGGCGGATCGGCAAGGAAGGCATTAGGCAAGCGGCACTCGAAATCGATATCGTCAGGATCCTCGCCCGCGGCAATGGCGTATTCACGCGCAACCGTGAACACACCCTCGTTGCATGCCAGCTCGATGGGCGTCGGCACACGATTGGATTCGCTGTAGGAAGCGTACACGTTCATGCTGTCCGTGGCATCCCAGGTCACGCCCAGCGAGGGGTTGAAGCGGGAAAAGTTGTGATCGCCGTTGAGTTCGGGGCGGACGCCGGAACGGTCGCGCAGGCTGACATCGGTATCGTTGTAGCGGCCGCCGACGGTCAATGTGACCCTGTCGGTGACATCCGTCATGCTGACGAAATACAGGCTGTAGACCTCGCTTTCCGTGCGCACATGGGTCTCCAGTTCATCCACGAAGGAGCCGACGCCGAGGTTTTCCGTGCTGCGCGTGACCGGGTCCAGTTCAGACAGTTCCACCACAGCATTGAACAACGACTCGCCGCGCTGGTAGCTGCCGCCGACAGTCAGTTGTGACGGTTTGCCGAACAGGTCGTTCGTGAATATCAGCTTGCCGTTGAGGCCTTCCGATACCTGGCGGCGGTCGCTCATGTTGTTGATGGCGTCCCCACTGAGCAAGCCGGTGCCGCTCAGTCGGCCGCTGATATCCTCCGGATCGAATTCCTCCGGGTCGAGACCGCGCGCCAGGGCTTCGGTTTCAATCAGTGCTTCCAGGTCGTCCAGCGACGTTATTGCAGCAACACCTTCATCACACAGCGTTTCCAGGTCGATATCGAGCTCATCGGCCAGGCTTTCCTCCAGGTCTTCAAACTCATCGAACAGGGATTGGGCGCCGCCGGCGTAGTTGCACAGGCCGTATTCCGAGGCATCGCCATTGAAGGAATGCGTGCGGTTCTTGCGCCAGAACGCCGAACCGGAAAATTGCAGATCCTCCGCCAGGAAATGCGTGACATCCAGTGTCAGCATATCCATCAGGTTGCCGGTGATGTCCGGTGCGGTGAAGACAGCATCGCGCTGCTGCGCCATCAGGCCCACGGGTGTCGGCCCGTTGCCGCGCAGGTCGCTATCTCCGCGCTGAAAGGCCAGGTCCAGGGTGGACGCTGCGTCGTTGCGCCAGCTCATCGCACCATAGAAATTGATGTTCTCGGAATCGGAGAAGCCGCGCCAGCCATCTTCCTCGAAGCGCGACACGTTGACGTAATACCCAAGCTCGCCGTCATTGCCGCCGGACTCGATATTGCCCATTACACGCCCCCAGGACCCGGCCGTCAGTTCCGCCTGGTTGCCGGTAAAGGTGAAACCGTCCTTCATGTGCAGAACCAGGGCGCCGCCAAGAGTATTGAGGCCAAACAGAGGGTCCGAGCCGCTGATAAGGTCGATACTGTGCACCGCCGATTGCGGCACCAGGTCCCAGTTCACGGCATCGCCAAGCGGCTCGTTGATACGGGCACCATCCTGGTACACGGTTACGCCCTGGGGCAGGCCCAGCAGCGGGGATGCGGTAAAACCGCGAAACAGCAGGTCGGGCTGCAGAGGGTTGTTCTGCGCGGAATTGATATTCACGCCAGGGGTATTGGTGTTGAGGTAATCGGTAAGGTCGAGACTCTGGCCGCGGCGGAGATCGTCGCTGCCGATAGAGCGCACGGCGAAGGGAATCTTGTCGGCGGCAACCCCGAGACCCGAGCCCGGTGTGGTGCCGATGACCAGTATCTCCTCCAGGACAGGCGCATCATCCTGGGCAGACACGCCAACGCCATGCAGCGCCATGAACGCAGAAACGAGTACTGTGACGCGGAAATTCGGGATCCGTTTGTTGCGCATTAAAACTCCATGCGTAACGAGAATTACATCTTGATGATGCCGTTACTGAGTGCGATCTTGATCAGGTCAGCGGTGCTGGTGACACCAAGCTTTTCCTTGATCTGTGTCTGGTAGTTCGCCACCGTTTTCACGCTGAGTGACAAATCGGTGGCAATGTCGTTGGCGTTCAGGCCCTCGGCGAACATGCAGAATATCTGGAATTCGCGGTGGGACAGGTTGGACAGCGCCGCCAGCATGGCAAGCAGCAGAAACAGGGCCAGTATGATGCCCAGTCGTGCCTGTAGGTTGAATTTTTCCATGCCGTGCATCCGGTTGCCTGATGATCAGCCGGAGGATTCTCCGTCCCAGACCTGTATTGCTTCAGAATTGTCGGCGCTAAAACCCTTGACGTCCAGTGCTTCCTGCCAGCGCTTGAGTACCAGCTTCGACAATGGTGCATTCATGTGCACCGCATCACACAGTTCGTTGGCAATTCCAACATCCTTCACCAGCAGACCCAGTGCAAAGCCGGTGGCGAACTGGCCGCCGACGACATGGTCCTTCATCACCTTGTCGGTCATGAAGTTATGGCCGGTGGAAACATTCACTACATCCACAAAGGTATTCAGGTCGAGGCCGAAGCGTTTGGCAACCAGCATGGCTTCCGAGGTCGCGACAAACGAACTTGCTGCGATGAGGTTATTCAGCGCCTTGGTGGCATGACCGGAGCCGACACCGCCGGTTTCGAATAATTGCTGCCCCATGCTATTGAGCAGCGGCTTCGCCCGGGCCAGGGCCTCGGCATCCTCCGCGCCGATCATGATGGCAAGCGTACCCAGCTTGGCACGCGGAACACCGCCGGATACCGGTGCGTCGATCAGCGTGACATTGTGCCCTGCCAGGTCGGCACCCAGGGCGCGTGTGCCCGTCGGTTCTGCAGAGCTCATGTCGATGACGATGCAACCCGCTTTCACGTTCTTGATGAAAGCGCCGTCCTCGCCTTCCATCAATACTTCACGCACCACGTGTCCGTTCGGCAGCATGGTGATGACGAAATCCATCTGGCCCAGCTCGGCCAGGGAGACTGCGGAACGGGCGCCGGTTTCCACGGCAAAACTTTCAGACCGGGCGCTGTCCAGGTCGAAGACGGTCAGGTCGTATCCCGCTTCATGGATGTTCATGGCCATGGGCCAGCCCATGTTTCCTATCCCGATGAATCCCACCTTGATTGTTTTTAAATCTTCCAACGAAATGTCCTCTTCTAAAGTAATGATGTGTTACTAGTGGCGAGTGACTAGTCACTCGCCACTAGCCACTTATTTATCCAGCCCCATCTCGCCCAATACCTCTTTAGCGGCGTTGAAAGCTTCGACACCTGCCGGCACTCCGGCATAGACGGCGCTGTGGATCAGGATGGCGCGAATTTCCGCCACGGACACGCCGTTGGCGATGGCGCCGCGCACGTGCACCTTGATCTGGTTGGGCTTGGTCAGCGCGGTCAGTGCGGCCAGGGTGATCATGCTGCGGGTTTTCGGGTCGAGGGTTTCTTCAGCCCATACTTCCCCGAAACAGTACTTGGTTACCAGGTCCTCGAAGGGACGGTTAAACGGCGTGGCGCGTGATTCACGGGCCGCGGCCACTTTCTCGCCCCACATTTTCACGGCAATGTCACGGCCGGCCTTGTACGCGTCGTTATTCATGGTTTTACTCCTCTTGTTTACCAGATC
>JALRBG010000039.1 GCA_023257855.1 Pseudomonadales bacterium
CCGAAACCCATGATGGCCATGCCCGTGGCCATGCCGCGGCGGTCGGGAAACCACTTGATGAGTGTCGAGACCGGCGACACATAACCCAGGCCGAGGCCGCAGCCGCCGAGCACGCCGTAGCCAAAATACAGCAGCCACAACTGGTGGGTGAGAATGCCGATACTGCCAACCAGGTAGCCGCCTCCCCACAACACTGCAGCGGCGGTGCCGACCAGGCGCGGACCGACCTTGTCCAGCCAGTGGCCGGCCAGTGCGGCGGCCAGGCCGAGGAAGACGATGGCGACAGAAAATATCCAGGTGACATCCTGCAGGCTCCAGTCCCCGGAAGCTGGCGTCACCACACCGAACAGGCGGGTGAGCGGCGGATTGTAGATGCTCCAGGCATACACGGAGCCGATGCACAGGTGAATGGCGATGGACGCCGGCGGCACCTTCCAGCGATTGAAGCCGGGCTGGGCGATGATGCGATTCCTGGAGAGTATCTCAAACATTATTGAATCCGCCGTTGATTCGTTGATTGTTCAAATTCAGTTATGTCGGATGCGGCGCTGAGCGCCTTATCCGACCTACTCCCGAATTTTTCTACCTGTGCCGGAAGTTGAACCCTTTATCCTTTTATCGAAATGTTTATCGAAGCCGCCGGATGCGACGCTAAGCGTCTTATCCGGCCTACGAGGGCTTCGAGCTACATAAAGTAATTCATGTAGACGAACATCACGGCCACCACCGTCAGGATGATGATCGTGCTGATACTCCAGTAACGCAGGAAGTTGCCCGGCCTGTCCTCGGGTTTCACGACAGCACCGAACATGGCCTTGTGATTGAGGAAGGAAAAGACCGGCGCCACCACGAATCCCATGGAGGTGACCCAGGCAATGAACGTACCGAAATCATCCAGCAGGACAAATAACACGGTGAGTACCAGCAGCAGCTCGATACTGATGAAGGTCATGTACAGCTTGCTGAATTTTTCACTGACCTGATCCTTCGGCACGGAGATGATTTCCACGAGGGCAGCCGCAGAGGAGCGCGGCAGCAGGTCTACCAGTGTCAGGAGGGTCGAATACATGACGGTGATAGCGGCCAGCGCGATGACCGGGTAGATCCAGCTGCCGATGGTGGACGTGAACAGGTTGATCAGCTGCGCGGCGAACAACGCGCCGTTGGATTCCACCTCTGTACCGTTGATGTACATGACGTAGGTGCCCAGGGAAACGAAGCAGATGGAGAGGAAAATGGCGGTGCCGTAACCCACGTGGAAATCGAAGGCGGCCTCTTTCTGTGTTACCGGGCGCTGCAGACGGATGGCCTTGGCCTTCACCCACAGCGACAGCCCCACTGATCCGGCCGTGCCGGTGGGCATCCAGCCGGCCACGGCGATCAGGAACAGGATGGTGGGCGTATCGAAAGTCAGGTCGGCCGACAGCGAAGCGCCGGCGGAGTCGATGCCGCCCACGGCGATAGCCGCCGCGATGACCGTGCCGATGGAAAACAGGATGACGAGCACGCGCGTGACATCCTCGAGTACCGCATAGCGTCCGAGGGCGACGATCAGCATGCAGGACAATACCAGCCCCAGCTCCAGCACGATGCCCGCCTCGATATCGAACACGCTGCGAAAAATGGCGGCAGTAGTGACCGAGACACCGGAGATGGCGAAGGTGTACTCGAACAGCTGCATGAAGAAGAACAGCACGACCACCCATTTGCCCATGCGGGTGTAGCCTTCGACCAGCGTTTCACCAGTGGCGGCGGCATAGGTGGCACCCAAGAGGAACGTAGGATACTTCACCAGGCAGACCAGCACCATGTAGCCAACCATGATGAAGCCATAGGTGGCACCGGCGGTGGTGGACGAGACCAGGTGGGAAACGCCGACGGCGACGGCAGCATAGAGCAAACCCGGGCCCAGTTTTTCCTGGAGTGTCTTGAACATGTTTCCCCCGAAGCAGTTCCAGTCGTTTATTACCGGCGGTTATTTCCCGTAATTGGAATAGTGCAGCGACATCTCCAGTTCCTTGCACGTAATGAATTCCAGCAGCACCGCCTCGCCGCGCTCGGTGGCCGCTATACCCCGCTTCAGCGCCGGAACGATCTCGTTCGGGTCGGTGATGCGCTCGCCATAACCACCGAAGGCCCTGGCCATATCGGCATAGTCACCGCCGATGTCGGTGGAGCGGTATTTTTCCGTCGACACTTCCATGATCGGCAGTTCCATGGCCATGCAGTAATTGTTGAAAAGGATGGACATGATCGGGATGCGCTCGCGCACTGCGGTTTCGAAATCCATGCCGGTGAAACCGATGGCGGCATCACCCCACACGTTGATGCACAGGTGATCCGGCCGCGCCAGCTTGGCGCCCATCATCAGCGGCAGGCCGTAACCGAGCTGCGTGGTCTTGCCCCAGCCGATGTATGACAGCGGCGCTTCCGCTTCCCAGAACGGCACCAGCTGGTCGCGCGGACTGCCCGCATCGTGGGTGATGACGACCTTCTGCTTGTCCACCAGCTTGTTGAGTTCGTAGATGACGCGGTACGGCGTCATCGGGTTCTGGTCGGAAGTGAGCTTTGGCAGCCACTTGGCCATCCACTCGTCTTTTACTTTCCTGATGGCGGCGGGCGTGGAATCCTTTCTCGCAGCAGCCTTGCCAAGGTCGAGGCTTTTCAGTTCGTCGATCAGCGCGCGCAACGTGAGTTTGGCGTCGCCGATCAGGCCGATCTCGGACGGCACGTCCTTGTTCAGGTCCATCGGGTCCAGCGTGGCATGGATTACTTTCTTGCCATCGGGCATACGGGTGCCGAACGAGGTGATGGCGAAGCTGCAGCCGATACCGAAGATCAGGTCGGCATCGTAAAGGAAATCGTAAACCGCCTTCGGTGTCGCGTGGCCGCCGGAGCCGATGCTCAGCGGATGGGTTTCATTGAATGTGCTCTTGCCTTCCAGGCTGGTGGTCACCGGTGCGTTCAGCAGCTCGGCGATTTCCTTGAGCTCGTCCCACGCTTTTGCATAGTTGATGCCCTGCCCGGCATAGATCACCGGCTTGCCCGCCGCAGCCAGTTCCTTCGCGGCTGCCTTTACCGAATCGTCATCGGGGGCGAAGCGCACCTTCTTCGTTGGCACGTAGGTGGAAATGTCCGCTTCTTCCTTGCAGGTGTCCCAGGGAATCTCGACCAGCACGGGGCCCGGGCGGCCGTTGCGCAGCTGGGTAAACGCGCGGCGCATGATATTCACCACCTCGCTGCCCATGGTGACCGGCTCCGCCCACTTGGTGATGTGCTTCATGTTCAGTGTGGAATTGAAGTTGGGGTAGTAGTGCGCAAGCCGGCGATCGTAGCCTGCCGGCATGAACAGCACCGGCACTGATTCACCGTATGCCTGGGCGACGCCGCCAAAAGTGTTTTCCGCGCCCGGACCATGCTGCATGACAAATACGCCGATCTCGTCACCGCTCGAGAGACGGCTAAAGGCGTCGGCCATGTGCGCACCGGTTCGCTCCTGGCGCACGATGATGGTCCGGATGTCTTCTGCGGCGGCGGCTTCGATGATGGGGTTGAGCGGATAACCGAACAGGTATCTGACACCTTCGGCTTTGAGGATCTTGGCGATGGCCTGGGGGACGAGCATGAACTACTTCCTTAAGTAAATCGGGTCTTATTGTGTGAATTGAAACGAGGCATGGTCATGGCCGCGCCTTCATATCGAAGAGGCAATTATTCAGTATTAACGAGCGCGGCGAAAGCCGCGGCCCGGTTAAATTTGAATTTCCGGCTTTTCTGTCGCTATTTGCCGTTATTGAAAGAAGCTGTCGTAGGCAATCTTGGTGAAGCTGGCATTGTTGAGAAAGCCGGATGCCGGGTAATCCCGGGTCGGTACGGTTGCAGTAATCGCCTCTAGCGACATGCCGGCGGAAATGCCTTCATAGACGCGGTCGCGAATGGTTTCCAGCATCTGCACGTAATCCACCATGTCCTGGCGGCGCGACACCTGGCCATGCCCGGGAATGATCAGCGTGTCATCATCGGACCAGGCAATCAGCTCCCGCATCACGCGGATCATGCCGTTGAGATTGCCGCCGTTGGGTACGTCAATGAACGGCAGGCCGTAACGGACGAACACGTCGCCGGTGTGAATGACATTGGCTTCCTCGAACTTGACGATGGTATCGCCGTCAGTATGGCCCGAGCCGAAATGGCGCGCGTTGAGGGTATGCCCGTTGTAATGCAGGGTCATGCTGTCGGTGAAGGTGATCTTTGGCAGGCCGACCGGGTCATAGGCCTCCTGCTGCACGTTGACCACCTGCAGGAAGTTGTCCTGGCTCATGCGCAGGCGCGCATTTTCCTGGGCCACGATAATCGCGCCGCCTGTACCAAAGTTCTCGTTGCCGTCGGTGTGGTCGTAATGGAAGTGCGTGTTGAACACGAACTGCACATTCTCGCGGGAATACCGAGCAATGGCGCTGCGGATCTTTTCCGTCAGCGGCGCAAACTGGTCGTCGATGATGAATACGCCATCATCGCCAACACTCAGGCCGATATTGCCGCCTGAACCCTGCAGCATGTAAATGCCATTGCGCACTTCCTCGACAGTGATCTGCACAGCATCGAAATCATCCTGGGCCTGGGTGAGACCAGGCAGGCACAGCAGCAGGGTGAGCAGTTTTTTCATGGTGTCGCTTCCTTGATCATTATTGTTGTTTGCAAAATCGTGTTATTCCTGGCCTTCCAGCAAAGCAGCCAGTGCGGCGCCGGGTATAACGCCGCCGTGACCGCCGACCACTTGCGTGACATCCAGGCCAAGCTCCGCCACGGCCTCGGCCAGCGCGATGGCGTCAGGGCCCGGGCCGCCGAAGAACAGGTCGCTCTGGAAGAGGATGCCGTCGCCTTCCACGAAGGCCAGCACTTTCGGATTGACGTGCGGAATGGTGGTGACTTCATACAGTTTCAGCACCTGGTCGCCGTCACTGATCTCGGTCATACCGGAAAACACTTCCACCTGGCCGATCTCGGCGCCCTGCTCCGCCCGCTCTGCCAGGGCGTCAGGTGGATTGGTGTGCGGCGATTCGACGATGCCGCGAATCTCATCTTCATGACCGGACGCCGCGAGAACACTGGCGCCGGAAGCAGCGAGTCCGCGCAGGCCGCCGGTGTGGTCATAATGCGGATGAGTCGGCACCACGTAGCGTATCGGCTTGCCGATATTCTCCTCGATCATGTGCGCCAGGGTCAGGGATTGCGCCTCGGTGTAGGGGCCTTCCACCACGACGACGAATTCCGGGAACTCCACCACCATACTGTGGTGCGAAAATGCGACGATGTGGGTGACCGTGTCTGTGACCGGCGTCCAGGCCAGCGGCACCCAGGCGCCGCCGGCGGCCACAACAGCATCCGCCTGGTCCTGAACGTCTTCAGGAATATTGAAGATGGCCAGCGCCGCAGCATCGTTGATCCGGATATCGGTGTAATTCATGCTGGAATACGGCGCTCCGTCCTTGATGGTGACATTGGCGAACGGCACCATCACGCCACTCACTTCGCGGTAGTCACTGTAGTAGTACTCCGCCTCGACATCCCCGAGCATGGTTTCGGTATCCAGTGCAGTGAAGCCGCCGAGCAGGCCGGTTTCCTGGTCGATCATCAGGGTGATGTCCTCGCCATCAAGGTCGGTGACGATGCCCCAGTGCGGGCGGTCGTTCCAGGATACGACCCTGGCGTACTGGCCGGCATCGACATTGTCGGCGGCGATGGCGACCGTCACCGGGTTGCGGCGCAGCAGCATCGCGGGTGTATTCTGCGCGGCCCAGCTGAACAGGCCGTTCACCGACGACGCCTCGTTGGGGCGACCCTCGGTGGTGCCCCAGCCGATCTTCTGGCCCTGCCAGGTGGTCAGCGCCTCGGTGCGGTGCTGGCTGAAACCACCACCGCCGATGAGGACGTCGTTGTCGAAGGCGGCATGTCCATTGACGAAATCGATGGTTTCTACCTCGTTGGCCAGGGTGGCATCGGGATCGACCCCGCCCGTTTCCGCGATCTGGCCGAGCCGGTTGCGGGTGCCGTTGCCCGTCATGACGATGGACTCAACCGCGCGCAGGTTAGCGAGCCCGCCCATGGCGACAAGCATGCGATCAGCGACATCGCGCGCCGTCAGGGCGTCGGAATCCTGGACGGGAGCCGGGGGTGGCGTGGAATCGGAACAGGCGGCAACGGTGAGTGCCGCGGTCAGTAAGAGGATAGTGCGTGCCGGTCGCATGAATTGCATTTCCTGTCTCCCTGGTTTTCAGCAATTGCCTGACTGCTTTTTTTATACGGCGGGAAGGGAATGTTAATCACTGCCCGGCCGGTCTTTCGTCACGATATTACAGGTGCATGCAGTGAGTCGCGAAAGCATAAACCAGAGGCCATATCAGGGCAATAAAGGGACCCCCCGGTGATGAAAATGTGGCAGGATTATGAACATTGAAGCCCCGTGCTGCGGGCGTTTGCGCGGGGATGGCATTTTCCGGACAAACATGATTACATGGATTCCCCCTCATTCCGGCACATGCACAGGAATGCAGGCAATGCGCAGTCATTGAGCAGCGCAGTCTTTCAGTAGATAGATTGGCAGTATGTTCGAATTTTTCTTCAAATATCCCCGCTCAGTTTTCAGCGACAGTGATTTCATCCTCGCCAGCGGCTGGCCAGTGGGGTTGCTGGTTGTGGCTGCCATTCTCTTCCTGGTCGCTGTCAGTGTCATGATGGCCCGCCGCCCCGGCAACATGGGGTGGGGACAACTGGCCGCCATCGGCATCCTGCAGAACCTGATGTTCGCCGTGGTGCTCATCGTACTGTGGCAGCCGGCGCTGGTATCCGAGCGCCTGTTGCGCGGCGAGAACGCCGTGGCCGTCATGCTCGATACCTCCGGCAGCATGACCTTCAACGACGGCGGCGCCACCCGCATGGTACAGGCCCAGGCGCTGCTCACCCCGGAAGCACTCGCCGGCATCCGCGCGCAGTACAACGTGCTGCCCTACGGCTTTGCCGATGCCGCCGCTGCCATGGACTCCTTTGAAGTCCTGCCCGAACCGGGTGATGCCACCAACCTGGGCCAGTCCATCCTGCAGACCCTGCGCCAGGCAAGCGGCGCTTCGCTGGGCGCCGTGATTCTGGTCAGTGACGGCGCCGACAATGCCGGCGCCATCAGCCAGGCCGACATGAACGAGATCGCCGGTTTCGGCGTACCCATCCACACCGTCGGCATCGGCCGCGAGTCGATCCCGGAAGACCTGGAACTCACCGAAGTCATCCTCCCGGAAAAGGCCCTGCCGGGCACCACGCTGTCTGCCCGCGTGGGTATCCGCCATGACCAGGGCGGCACCGCCCGCATCAAGGTCTACGATGGCGACACCTTCCTGACCACCGAGGAGGTCACGCTCGGCAACGGCCAGGACATGACCCTCGCCTTCGTCGACATCGAGGTGCCGGAACCCGGCCAGCTCGACCTGCGCTTTACCCTCGACCCGATTGCGGGCGAAACCAATCTGGCCAACAACAACCGCGCCCACGTGGTGGACGTGGAGGAAAGCCGTTACAGGATTCTCTATGTGGAAGGCGAGCCACGCTGGGAGTACAAGTTCATGCAGCGCGCCCTGGGCGACGATCCCAGCATCCAGCTGACCACCCTGCTGAAGGTCACCCCAAACAAGTACTACCGCCAGGGTATCGACAGCCCCGAACAACTGGAAAACGGCTTCCCCACCGAACGTGCCGAGCTGTTTGATTACGATGCCCTCATCATCGGCAGCTTCAATGCCGCCGAACTGACCGCCGAACAGCAGGAAATCATCCGCGACTTCGTCAGCGAACGCGGCGGCAGCCTCATGATGCTGGGCGGTCTTAATGGCCTCGGCCTAGGCGGCTGGAGCGAAACCCCGATCAGCGACATCCTGCCGACCCGCCTTGGCGTCGGCGAGGACGCGGCATTCATTCGCGAAAAAGCACCCGTGGCACTGACCGACAGCGGCCGCCTCGCCCCGATGCTGCAGTTCAGCGACTCGGAATCCGAGAACGACCGGCTCTGGGGCGAACTGCCGGAAGTGGCGGATTACCAGCTGCTCGGCCCGCTTCGCCCCGCCGCCACCGCCCTGCTGGACATCAATGTCGAGGGTCGCCTGCGCCCGCTGCTGGTGACCCAGCCCTACGGCCGCGGCCAGAGCTATGTCCTGGCGACCGGCGGCACCTGGCGCTGGCAGATGAGCCTGCCCGTGGCAGACAAGCGTCACGAAACCTTCTGGCGCCAGCTGACTCGCGCTCTGGTGGCCAACTCACCGCGATCCTTCGAACTGACCAGCGCCGTGGACAATGACGAGATCAAGGTCCGCGCGCAGATTCGCGATCCCGAGGACGAGGAATACCAGGGCCTGTCCATTTCCGCCGTGGTGTCCTCTGAAAACAATGACGTGGTCACCCTGGAGCTGATGCCGGTGTCCGGCCAGCCGGGCCTTTACGAGGCAGGCTTTCGCCCGAGCGGCACCGGCCTGTACAGCGTGGAGGCGATCTCCCGCGTCGGCGAAAACCTGGTGTCATCTTCCACCACCGCCGTACGTTATGACCAGGGACAGGAAATATTCAACGTGCGCCAGAACCGCGCCCTGCTCGAGCGTGTCGCCGAAGTCACTGGCGGCCAGTACTGGACCCCCGACCAGTGGGACGACATTCCCGATGCCATCTCCTATTCTACCGCCGGCATCACCGAGCAGCAGATCAGCTACCTGTGGGATGCGCCTTTCTTCTTTTTATTGCTCATTCTGCTGAAGACCATGGAATGGTTGCTGCGCCGCCACTGGAGAACCATATGAGCCTGCTGAAAAAATCCCTGCTGGTACTGCTGACAGCCGCCTGGCTGCCCGCGGCCCACGCGGAACTGTACGTCGTCGTCGTGCAGGGCCTGGGCGGGATGGATGAGTTCGACAGCAGGTTCACGTCACAGCGCGAGAAGATCGCCGCCGCTTCCGAAAGCATGGCCCCGGGCAACGTCATCACCTTCAGCGGCGGCGAAGCCACGCGCGACGCGCTGCTGGCCCACTTCGACATGCTCGCCGCCGACATGAGCGAGAACGACCGCGTTGCCATCTACCTGATCGGCCACGGCAGCTACGATGGTGAGCAGTTCAAGTTCAACATCCCCGGTCCCGACATCACTGATGCCGACCTGGCCGAAATCATGGGCACCCTGCCCGGGCGCAACCATTTCCTGGTGAGCACGGCCAGCGCCAGCGGTGCCATGCTTGATGCCCTCGAAACCGACAGCCGCATCCTCGTCACGGCCACGCGCAACGGCAACGAGAAGAACGCCACCGAGTTCGGCAGCTATTTCGCCGAGGCTCTGGCCAGCAGCGTTGCGGACATCAACAAGAACAACAGCATCAGTATCCAGGAGGCCTTCGACTTTGCCGAGCGCGGGGTTGCCGGATTTTTCGAATCCCAGGGCAAGCTGGCCACCGAGCACCCGCAGATCCGCGGTGACGGCGCCGCCAGTTTCAACCTGGCCCGGCTGCAGGCCGTGGAAACGTCCGACGAAGACCCGCGCATCAGCGCCCTGCTGACCCGCCGCGCAGAAATCGATACCGAAATTGAGAGCCTGCAGCTGCGGCGCAACGAATTCTCCAATGCCGAATACATCGAGCGGCTGCAGTCGCTCATTCTCGAATCGGCTCAGGTCGGCGAGCAGATCGACATGCTGCGGGAAGGTAACCAGGCCGATGCTGACTAGGCGCGAGCACGCAAACGTTGCCTCGAAGTCTGTCCTCACATCGGCTTTTCCCGTTCCTGTTCTTGCCTGTATTGCTGCTTCCTTTATAGGTGCCGCTGCAAGTTCCGCGGTTCTTGCCCGCGACCCGCTGTACGGCGCACTGGATCATCCCGGCCTCAACACGTGCGACACCCTGTTCCTGCAGGGCGGTGCAACCGAGGCCAGCCGCTGCTACAGCGACCTCTATGTCTCCGATGTGCCGGCACAGATCCGCGCTGAAATACAGTGGGCCCAGGGCAACCTGCAGGGCGCCAACACCCAGTTCCAGCAAGCCTTCAACGATTTCCCCGACGACCCCATGGTGCGCGTGCGCTGGGGCGAGCTGTTCATCGATACTTACCAGTACCAGGAGGCCTACAGCCTGTTCGCCGAGGCGCTGGCAATCGACCCTCTCAATGCCTGGGCCCATATCGGCTCTGCATCGGCACTGAGTGAAGGCGGCGACCCCGAAGCCCTCAATGCCCACCTGGCCCGCGTCATGGAAGAAGGCCTGGCCCCGGCCGGCGCCCGCCTGCGCGGCATGCTGATGGTGGCGGGATCCCTGCTGCGCCAGGACCGCTACGACGAGGCGCGCAATACCCTGGAAGAAGCCACCGATTTCGTCGCTGACGCGGACCTGCCGGCCATGGAACTCAACGCCATGTGGGCCGCCTATGCCTTCATGACCCGCCAAGACTACCAGCCGTACATCGATGCGTCCCTCGCGGAAAGCCCGAACTACGGCAATGCCTATTTCATTCCCGGCTACTATGCCACCATCATTCGCCTGTACCGTGAGGCCACCGATTTTTTCCAGAAGGCCGTGGACCTGCAGCCCGATCATCATGAGGCGCGCATATACCTCGGCCAGAACATGTTGCGCCTGAACAGGATCAATGAGGCCATCGCCGAGGTGAATCGCTCCTACGAGGGCGACGCCTTCAACCCCATGACCGTCAACCTGATGCGCCTGCTGGATACCTTCACCGAGGATTTCGTCAGCGTCAGTTATCCTGATCCGCCCACCGGCCCGCTGCCGGAACTGATCCTGCGCATGGGCAAGGAAGAGCGTGACGTGCTGAAGAACTACGCCAGCAAGCTGTCGCTGGACAGCATGGCCGTCTACAACGAACGCTACCGGCTGACGCCGAAGGAACCGGTCGTGGTCGAGATCTACCCGAACCACGAGGACTTCATCGTGCGCTCCATCGGCATGCCCGGCGTGGGCCTGCTGGGTGTCACCTTCGGCTACCTGTTCGCCATGGACTCACCTACTGCCCACCCGGAGCAGTCCTATCACTGGGGCACCACGCTCTGGCACGAGATGGCCCACGTCTACACGCTCGGCGCGACCAGCAACAAGGTGCCGCGCTGGGTCAGTGAAGGCGTCTCCGTATTCGAGGAATGGCGCACCGGCCCGATTCCCGGCCGCAAGATCCCCACCGAAGTGCTGCAGGCCATGAGTGAGGGCAAGTTCCTGCCCATCGCCAAGCTGGACGACGGCTTCATGCGCCCGACCTACCAGGGCCAGGTGATCGTGTCCTACATGCAGGCAGGCCTGGTGTTCGATTTCATCGACATCGAGTACGGCTTCGACAAGATCGTCGACATGCTGTACCTGTTCAACGACGGCGTGACGCCGGTGCAGGCCATCGAGCAGGTGATGGGCATCACCGAGAAGGAGTTCGACGAACACTTCAAGCAGTTCATCGACATCGAGTACGGCCCCCTGCTGGAAAGCCTGAACATCTGGATGACAGATTTGCAGGCCGGTTACGAGGCCCTGCAGGAGCACGAATGGGAAGCCGCATCCGCCGCCGCCGACCGCGCCATTTTCACCTACCCGGATTACGTGGAAAACGACAGCCCCTACATCATCAAGGCGCGCGCCAATCGCGAACAGGGCAGGACCGATGACCAGTTCTTCGCCCTGCAGACCTTCTGGAACAAGGGCGGCTACCTGCCCGATGCCCTGATCGCGCTTGCCGACCTGTTCCTGGAACGCGGCATGAAAGACGACGCCGAAGCGGTGCTCGTCGACGCCAACTGGGCCAATCCCTTCCGCGAGGACCTGCACATGAAACTGGGCGACCTGTACATGGATACCGACCGCCCGCAACTGGCCCTGGAGGAATACCAGGTGCTGCTGGCGCTCGATCCGCTGGACAAGGCATCGGCCAACTACCGAGTTGCCAATGCCTACAATGCGCTGGACAATGCCGAGAAGACCATGGAATACCTGATGACCGCCCTGGACATCGCGCCGCAGTACCGTGATGCGCAGCGGTTGTTGCTGGAAATGACCCGAGGCCAGAACGATTGATTACACGCGTCGGCAAACGGCCCGTCGGGCCTATGCCGACC